>JAHFMP010000001.1:11071-23287 GCA_023267795.1 Candidatus Woesearchaeota archaeon
GCTCTGTGTTTGTTTATCAACCCTTTTTCCTGCAGCTGCTCTATTTTCTCCTGCATTTTTTTCTTTATTTCACGCTGAAATTCAGGAATTCGGATATTTTTTTCAACATATTTTTCATCATAGCCAGTCATTTGCCGTAGTAATTTCTCTCCATAAATCTGTTTTGCCATCTTATAATTTTTCACCAGATGCTCAAACATTACGTCAGGGGTAAAAGAAAACATGGATTGGTTGATAGAGTCTTTAATTATTTTTGCACTGTCAATAATCGTTTGGTCATTCTCAAGAATAGAATGCATGAGTTTATCCTCAATGTGCTGAAATGCAAGCTTGCCTGGATATTCTTTTATTTCTTCCAGATCTTTTACTTTTGTTTTTTGTTGTGGCCTGTTAGGGAACATCCCCTCTTTCATCAAAAGAACTCTGCTCTTTCGCATGCCTGCCGAGTCCATGTTCTGTATATTCTTCTATTTCTTTTTTTAAGAATTCTTGTATTGTTTGCAGATAGCGAATACTCGGCTTAAGCTTTATTCTGTGAGCAATCACAGAGTGAATTACCTGCTTCACATCATCAATAGAAACTTCCTCTCTGTTGTGGAGCAGTCCAGTGCTTTGTGCACGTTCATATATTCCAATTGTTGCCCTGACACTTGGTACTTTCTCCAAATTTTTGTTATCTCTTATTTCCCGTACAAAACCAACAATATATCTGAGCACATTACTTGGAAACGTAATCATCATTTTGTGTGCTTTTTCCAGTACAATTTCTTCTTCCACTTCTCTTGTTTCTGGATATGACATATAAAGCATGTCCATTCTGTCCAACAAAACATCGCTTAAGCGTTCTGTATTTGTATCCTGTGGATTCATTGTAGCAATAAAAATAAACTCTGCAGGAAAATCAATATCATAAGTGCCAATTGTTACAATTCTTTCCTGCAGCACTTGCAGCAATGCATTTTGAAGTTTCTCAGGACATCTGTTGAGTTCATCAAAAAATAAAACCCCATTATTTGCCTTGAATATTTTTCCAGGAGTAAATGCCTGCAAGCTTAATGGCCCGTATTCCAATGCTTTTATTGGATCAATGTCTCCAAACAAATCTTCTACAGTCAAATCAGGGCTTCCCTGAATTCTTATGAATCGTTCGCTTCCTTTACTTGTTCTTGTTTTTGGTTTTTTATTTTGACACTGTGGACAAACTGGCTGTTTTGGTAGGCAGTGATACAAACAATCATTGAGTTCTATCTCGGGCATTAGTTTTGCCACATTTTTTGCCAATGTTGTTTTTCCTATTCCCGGAGGTCCAAGAATCACAACATTTCTTCCAATTGCAAGAGCTGATTTGAGATCCTGCTTCAATGTTTCTTGTCCAATAATATCCAGAAAAATGTCTTTTTCTGTCAAAAATACTTTCTGAAGCTGGGAAACTTTCATGGAGAATGGGGAAAGATTGCGTGCTATATATAGTTTGGGAATTTTTTACATGAATGGATTTATTGCTTTTATATTCTCAAACACATCAAAATCCTTTTCATTTTCAGTGCAAATATTTCTGATCCCACTTTTTTTCATTGTTGCAACAATAACTGCATCCCAGAAATGCTTTTTTGTTTTTTTGTAATACTCCATTGCTTTTTGAATTGTTTCAGCATCATAGTGGACCACTTTCCAATGAGAAAATAAGATAATATCATTAATGATTTGTTCTACTTGTTCCAAAGGCATTTTGTTCGGAATTTTTTTCGTCATAACAACAAAGAATTCAGCAAGATTCTGACTAGAAATTGCGTAGGTTATTTCTTTTTTCCAACATTTTTCTAAAATTTCTTTAGCAATATTCTGCTTCTTAGGATCTGCTGTATCCCATGCATACACAAGAATATTTGTATCTATGAGAAAAATTTCTTTAGTTGCTTCTGTCATGCAATTCTCCTCTTCCTATTTTCTGTTTTGCATACCCCAAATGAAATCCTTTTTTGAGAAGATTCAATTGTCTTCTGGAAATCTCATCCTGTCTTTTTTCTTCTGCCCATTTTTTCATTGCTTCTTCTAAAGCTTTGCCTAGAACTCCTTTTTGTGTCCCTAACTTTTCCTCTACTGTTTCTCGAAATAATGTTTCTGTTTCATCTGTCACATTGACTGTTATTGTCCCCATAGATACATTTAGATACTTAATATATTTAAATCTTTCTATGTTCTAAATGGTAGTGTGACTTTTTTGTCTCTTTTCTGGGGAAAATATTTAAAAAGAAGTACTTCTTTACAGTGACTATTGGGAGAACTGTGTCTCATTTGAAAGAAACATTTATATAAAACAAACGTGATGGCAATGACAGCAGATTTAGAAAATGTAGTGGGTGATTGTATGTCAAGTAATAGAAGCAAGGAGGGTATACATTCTTCTGGAAAAGGAATAAAGAGAGAATTTCATGAAGTAGCGCAGGCACATCAAGCTTTGTATGACGAACTTCTTAGGTCTTTTGATCCAGTCTTTCATAGAAAAGTTACTGGGCAACACAATCGTGCATATGGAAAGGTTATTGGAGATCTTACAGATCAAGAATTTGATAATGAAGATGATGCTGTTAAGGCAGTTGCTGATGCTTTAGTTCTCTATAGAAGACATGCTGGTATTCCTACAATTGGGGATAAAGATGAAAAGGATTTAATTTATAGAGAAGTGCGTGAACTTTTTAGTCACGCAAAAAAAGGTGGGTTTGGTGAAACACTAAAGAATGTAGAATCTTTATATAAGTCTGGAAATCTATATCAATTATTTAATCAGATTCATCAAAGAGAAACATCTAAAACAATTACTGCAAGAGTAGAAAATTCATTATATGATCTTATTCCTGAAGATGAAGAACCTGAATTATATCAAGGTCTTCTTAAAGCCCATGGTAATTATATTGGTCATGAATTTAGTCCAGGTGACTTGGCAGCTGCTGGTAATAGAGAATCATTGATTGAACAAATGAAAGAGCTTTACAAGTCAGATGTTGAACGGCAAATTTTGAAATATGTTAATAAAAGGCATCGACAAGATAATCTTCCAGGACATGAAGCAGCAAACAACAATGAACACTTTAAAAGAGAAAATAAAAAACCGCAACATCAAAAAGCTGCATAAGTTTTTCTTCATTAAAGAACGTTAATGTTTTTCAAAATTTTATTCATTTCCTCTTCCTTATTTTTCCATTTTTTTCAGCAACAAAATCAACAATTGTCGAAGGATGCGCTTTCTTTGATCCTTCATAAAGAATAAAACCAAGATGCTTTTTGATTTTTTCTGGAATATCACTTACTGTTTTCATAAATGGTTGACCAGAAATATTCACACTCGTCGTAACAATTGGTTTGCCGTACATTGCAACTACTTTTGCAAACCAGTGTTTTGGAATTCTTACTCCAATTGTGTAATCTCCAAGAGGGACTGCCTTTGCCACTGCTTTTTTATTTTTTAACTGCAAAATAAATGTGTATTTTCCAGGCAATTTCTTCATCCATCTTTTTACAGCAGTTGTCATCACACAATTTTCCAGTATCCATTGCTTTGAAGGTGCAATGACAGAAAAGGGATTGTGTCCACGCTGCTTGAGCATGTGCACATGCTGAACTGCTTTGTTGTTTGTTGCATCACAACCAATTCCATAAATTGTGTCTGTCGGATAAATAAATGCTCTTCCTCTTTTGATAAACTGCAGATATTTCTTTTTTTCTTTTAAGAAATGTTGTTTATGAACTAATGCCATGCACTCATTCTTTAATTATAAGTATTTATAACTTTTTTCAGAATTCATCCAATCTCTTCACATTTTGATGATACACCATTGTACTATTGCCGCCTGCACCAACAATTCTTTTCAATGAAACGAAACTTCCAAAAGCAAGTGTTTGAATCTTTCGTGAAAATGTTTTATACGATTGCCTTCCATTTACATCTTCATACTTTTTAAATAGATCTCCTATTTTCAGTCCACTATTCGCCTTGACAATTTCCAAAATAAACCTACACTCTTCATCCAATTCAATTGGCTCTTTTGCATATTCTTTTGGACATTTTTTCAAAACACTGCTGACATGCTGTGTTGTCATTATTCGTGAACTTGCTTCTTCTGCAGCTTCTGCAGCTTGGCGCATGACATGCAATCCAGCACGAATATCTTTTTGTGCAATGGTATGCAAGACAATTGCTTGAAAAGCATCTTCTGCTATTGCTCCATGCTTCAACGCCAACTCTTTTCGTTGTGTAAGAATGTCTTTCATTTCATCTGCGTTATAATCTCTAAATTCTAAAAGTTCTGGATGCAATCGTGATCGAATGCGTTCATCGAGCCCTGCAAACCATTCCTTGTAATTAGAAATAAGAATTATTGTTTTTCTATAAACTCTTTCCAGCACTGTGTAGAGAAAATCAAAATCCTCTAATTTATCTACTTCATCAAAACAAAATGCAACAGGTGTTTTGTTGAATTTTTCTTCTAAATCTTTGAAAATTTCATGAGTTTTTTTATTTTGATAGAATTTATAATTCACTGCTTCACACAATGCAATTGCAATTTTATATGTGCTGTTATTCTGCCAGCAATTTACATAAATTGGCAATATCTCTTCATGTTCATCTTCTAATTCTTTAAAAACATGAAGTACTGCAAGTGTTTTACCGATTCCTGGTCTGCCATACACCATCATATTTTTTCCTGTTCTTTCTGCAAATAATGGCACTATTGAATTAGCTATTGCAAATTGTTCTTTTTCTCTATGCAACAAGAGCTTTGGCTGAAAAGAAAAGTCTAGCGCATACTCATTAAGGAAGATGGTTTCTCCTTCTTTTAGCATTGTTTCAAAAATACCCATAAAAATAGTGGGAAAACCATGATTTATATGAATTATGGAAAATTTTGTGTGAAAAAGAAGTTAGAGAACTTTATTTCCGCACTGCGTGCAGTAGCGGTGATGGACCGCAACAGAAGAACCACACGAACCACAATAGCGGCCTTGCATTACTGTCTGTGTCATTTGTCTTTGTTGTTGAGAATGTCTTTGCATATTTTGTTGTTGCTTTTGTTGATCCTGAATATACGGATTTGGTGTTTTGTTCAAGTCCATTGGCCATTCCTCTTCTTTTGGCATAAGTTGTGTCTTTACTTTATCATACGAAAGTTTCCCGAGTCCATAGATTGTCATAATTCCTCCTATGATAATAAAAAATTTTAGAGTGTCATAAAAAAATATTGAGACTGCAATGACTACAAAGCCAATACAAATAAAAACCCAACCATTAATATCTGATGCACTTCGCTTTGCCATGCTTCTTTCAGAAGAAAACAAGTATATAAGTGTTGCTTCTATTTCTTCACCAGAAACTTTTTTCCATTCATATATTGAATAAGAACATCTGGAATCTTAATAGAGCCATCTTTTTGTTGAAAGTTTTCGAGAATAGCTGCAAGTGCTCTGCTTGTTGCAACACATGTGCCATTTAGTGTATGGGGGGTATAGTTTTCTTCTTTTCCTCTCACTCGCATTCCTAATCTGCGTGCTTGATAATCTGTGCAGTTACTGCAAGAAACGACTTCCCTATACGCATGTTGCACAGGATACCATGCTTCAATATCATACTTCTTTGCAGCAACAGTACCAATCTCTCCTGTGCAGATATTTACTATTCTGAAATGCAGTCCTAACGAAATAAAGAACTGCTTTGCATTTTCCAACAACTCTTCCTGCACTTTCCAGCTTTCACTTGGTTCACATATTACTACTTGCTCTACTTTATTGAACTGATGAACACGAAAAATTCCTTTTTGATCTTTGCCGTGAGCACCTGCCTCCTTTCTAAAGCACGCGCTTACTCCAACAAACTTTTTTGGCAATTCTTCAGGTTCAATGATTTCATTGAAGAACATGCCAACTATAGGATGTTCAGAGGTTGCAATCAAATAAAGATCTTCTCCCTGAATTTTATACATAACATCTTCGAAATCATGAATGTCTGTAACTCCTTCATATACATCACGATGCATCATAAACGGAGGATAAATGATATTAAATCCTTTTTCTATCATAAAGTCAATTGCATAACGCTGCATTGCGAGATCAAGCAATACAAGGTCTCCTTTCAGAAAATAGTGGCGTGATCCTGCAATCTTTGCTGCGCGTTCAAAATCAGTGAAATCAAATTCCTGCAAAATATCCACATGACTTTTTGGTTCAAAAGAAAATGATGGTTTTTTGCCAAATTCTACAACCACTTCATTTTTAGTATCATCTGTACCTACAGGAACTGATTCATGCAAAATATTAGGTAATCTTTTCAGATAAAAATCAATTTCATCTTTAATATGTTGCTGTTCGACTTCGAGTGTTTCAATTTGCAGTGGTATTTTTGCAGCTTCAAAAAGAAATGAGCTGACATCTTTTCCATGCTTCTTTATCTGGCCGATTTCTCTTGAAAGTACATTTCTTTTTGCACGAAGCTCTTCTGTTTTCTTCAACAAGTCTAAATATTTCGAGTCTAATGCAATTACTTTTTCTAAATTATTGAGTTTTTCCAGATCATTTCGTTTCTTCAGATCAGCGCTGACAATCCCGGGATTTTTTCGAATGAGTTTGATGTCAAGCATGATGTTCTAAAAATTGGAATGGATATATAAAGATTTGGAAAGGTATTGTTGCAAAGAATGCGGTTGTGCACTAAGCTACTTCTTAATTCTCTTCATCCTAAAAACATTCTCCCGTTCCATTTCATCAAGGCGCATTTGAATGAATTTTTTTTGTATATCCATTTTTGGAATAATCTCAAACTCTAATGCATTTACTCTTCTTTTTGTTTTTTCTATTTCATTAAGAAGTTTTTTAATGCTTGTTTCAATTTCTGCAGCTTCAATTACTTTTTGCACCACTTTCTCAAATGCAATAGATGCTTCATCAATCACTGCAGAATTTGCAATTGTTCCATATCCTCTATCATACGATTTTTCTTTCTTTTCATATGTAATCTTCGGAACAACAACACCCATAATATTTCTTGACTGCACTGTTAGTTCAGGAGCATCTTTCACAGCAAGAGCAAGAGAGCTTATTTGGACATCTCCTTCAACAGTGCGTGCAATATTTACTGTAGATAACGCTCGTTTATAGATTTCAGTTAATTCTTGTCGCACAGTCTTTGCACGTTTCAAAATCTCAAAAAACTCCAATATTAAGCCATCACGCTTTTTTTTAAGAAGATTATATCCTGATTTCGCTAGTTTAATTCTGTTTTTGAGCTTCATAAGTTCGCTTCGCGTTGGTTTTATGTTTTCCATAAAATTCTTTCTCCTCACTTTTTCATGTAGTACTTTTCTTTGAGCTTTGGATTTAATCGTGTCAATTCATTTTCAGGAATGCTGCCAAAAAGTTTCCAACTAAGATCAAGTGTTTCTTTGATGCTTCTATCTTGTTCACGACTCTGTCGAACAAATAGATCTTCAAATTCTGCAGCGAACTTAAGTAATCGAAGATCACGCTGGCTTAATGCTTCTTCCCCGACAATTGCAACTAACCCTCTTAAATCACGACCTTCTGCATAACAAGCATAAAGTTGATCAGAAACTGCTTTATGGTCATCTCGTGTTTTACCTTCACCTATACCTAAATTCATAAGTCTGGAAAGGCTCGGTAACACATCAACAGGTGGGTAAATTCCTTTTCTGTGAAGTTCCCTCGAAAGAACAATCTGACCTTCTGTAATATATCCTGTTAAATCAGGAATTGGATGAGTAATATCATCACCAACCATTGTCAGTATAGGTATTTGTGTTACAGAACCTTTTTTTCCTTTAATCATGCCGGCACGTTCATAAAGCGTAGCAAGGTCAGTGTACATATATCCAGGATATCCTCTTCTACCAGGAACTTCTTCACGTGCAGCACCAATTTGCCGCAAACTTTCGCAGTAGTTTGTAATATCTGTAAGAATAACAAGAACATGCATGTTTTTTTCAAACGCAAGATATTCTGCTGTTGTTAATGCCATTCTTGGTGTTATCAGTCTTTCTACTGCGGGATCATCTGCAAGGTTCAAAAATACAACGCTTCTCTCTAATGCTCCTGTTTCTTCAAATCCATTCATGAAATATTGCGCTTCTTCATTTGTAATACCCATTGCTGCAAACACAACAACAAAATTCTCTTTTTGTCCAACAACCTTTGCCTGTCGCGCAATTTGGAGTGCAATTTCACTATGCGGCAAACCACTTCCTGAAAAAATAGGGAGTTTTTGTCCTCTTACTAATGTGTTTGTTGCATCAATAGTGCTTATTCCTGTTTGAATAAAGTCACTTGGCTGTTCTCTGGCGTATGGATTAATTGCAGCGCCAATAATTTCTACCTTTTTTTTAGGAATAATGTCTGGACCATTGTCAATTGGCTTTCCTGCACCACTAAGTATTCTTCCCAACATTTCTTCAGAGACACTGATCTTTATTGTTTCTCCAAGAAATTTAACACGGGATTCTTTGTCAATGCCTGATGTTCCTTCAAACACCTGGACAACAACCACGTCATTGCTTGTATCAAGAACCTGGCCGTTTTTAACCTCTCCTGAGGGTAATCGTAAAGAAACAAGTTCTCCATAGCCAACTGCTTCTGTTTTTTCTACAAACACTAGAGGACCTGCAATTTTAGCAATTGTTTTATACTCTTTCATTTTTCTTCACCTGCATTATTATTGTGCATGGAGATGCGCAAATTCTTTTCCTATTTCTTTTTCAACGCTGTCCAGCAGTTGCTTCCACTCTTTTGTAAATTTTGATTCTGCAATTTTGTCTTTTGCTTTTAGATCTAAGATTGTTTTTACATGTACTCCTTGTACTAGTGCATTTTGGCATAGGTCATTATATTTTAGTATCAATTTCATAAGCCTGTATGATTTCTCAATGGAACAGTACGTGTCAACATCATGAAATGCATTTTGCTGCAGAATAAATTCCCTTATTAATCGTGCAATTTCTAACGTGAGTTGTTCTTTTTCTGGCAATGCATCACTTCCTACAAGTTGTACAATCTCCAGAAGTTTTTCTTCTTGTTGAAGTATGATCATTACTTGCTTCACAACACTGCTCCAGTCTTCTGCAACATGTTCTCTATACCATGGAGCTAACGCTTCATGATACAAACTATACGATGTGAGCCAGTTAATGGATGGGAAATGTCTTCTCTGCGCAAGCTTTGCGTCTAATGCCCAAAAAGTTTTGATTACTCTCAATGTATTTTGTGTTACTGGCTCTGAAAAATCTCCACCAGGTGGACTAACTGCTCCAATAACAGAAATACTTCCTGTTTTCTCCAGACCTAATGGAATTCCTATGCCAGCACGTTCATAAAATTCTGCAAGCCGTGTAGAAAGATATGCAGGATATCCTTCTTCTCCTGGCATTTCCTCTAATCTGGAAGAGATTTCTCTCATTGCTTCTGCCCATCTGCTTGTAGAATCTGCCATCAGTGCAACATCATAGCCCATATCTCTATAATATTCTGCAATCGTGATCCCAGTATAGACGCTTGCTTCTCGTGCTGCAACAGGCATATTTGATGTATTTGCTATTAGCACTGTCCTATTCATCAATGGTCTACCTGTTTTTGGATCTTTCATGTGTGGAAATTCTGTAAGAACTTCTGTCATTTCATTACCCCTCTCACCGCAGCCAATGTACACAATAATATCTGCATCACACCATTTTGCAAGCTGTTGCTGAGATACAGTTTTTCCTGCTCCGAAAGGTCCTGGAATTGCAGCAACACCCCCTTTTGCCAATGGGAATAATGTGTCAAAAATTCGCTGCCCAGTTTGCAGTGGAATTGTAGGAGAAAGTTTTTTCTTTAATTTTCTTGGAGAGCGCACTGGCCAATAATGCATGAGTTTTAGTTCAGCTCCTGTATCTAGTTTTCCAATCACATCCTCTACTGTATAATTTCCAGATTTTAATGTAACAAGCTTTCCTTTCAAATTTGGAGGAACCATAATTCTGTGAATAAATCCTTCTGTTTCTTCTACTTCTCCTAATATATATCCACCTTCTACTTTTTGTCCTGGCTTTGCTGTTGCACTAAATTTCCATTTTTTATCCAATGACAAGCCAGGAGCATCTACTCCTCGTTGAATGTAGCTTCCCATCTGCTTTTCAAGCACAGGCAAAGGTCTTTGGATTCCATCGTAAATACTTGTCAGTAATCCTGGACCAAGTGCAACAGAAAGTGGTTTTCGAGTATTGAAAACTGGTTCTCCTGGCTTCATACCTGAGGTATCTTCATAAACTTGAATAACAACCTTGTCACCATCTATTTGAATAACTTCTCCCATGAGTTTTTCCTTTCCTACACGCACTACATCATACATTCGTGCAGCAAGATTTTTTGCAACCACAACAGGCCCAGCAATTCTATACAAAACTTCTTTTAACATATTACTCACCTTTCTGACTCCACAAATCAACACCAATTGCTTTTTTGATTTTCTTTCTCAATGTTTCATTACTTATTGCATCGCTTGATACAACAACAGTTACTGGTTTGATTTTGCTTTCTACTGTCTCTCGAAAAAACAGTGGAAGTTCGTTCATTGTTTTTTCATCAGTAATTATGATACCTGTTTCAGGACTTCCAAACAGTTTTTCCATTTTTTCTTTTGGACTCTTTGTTACAATTGTTTGTATTCCTGCAAGTCTGAATCCAAGGCAGAATTCAGATGATCCAACTGTTATTATTTTGCTTGTCATTATTGTACCTTTTTGTTCATTTTTTTTAAACTATCACAAGCTGTTTTTCTATAAAGCCTTCTTCTAAGCTAAATTGCTTGCCTTTTACCAATACACGTATATTTCTCATTTCAATCTCTTTTGCAATCATATAACCAAGCAATGTATCAACACTCAGCGGAAATTGATGCAGCAGGAGTGTTGCTTTTTGCAGGAGCCAGACATCAAGGCTTTTTTCAAATGCCCTAAGATCTTTTTCTTCCAATTCTTTCTTGTACTCGTCAATGCATTTACTGAATGTTGTTGCCTGCAGTGCTTTTTCTATTCCTGCAAAATCCAGTTCTGCAAGTATTTTGAGTTTTGCAATAGACATCGCAGCTCCTCCTTTAAAAAAAAGAGATGTAATCTTTTCACTTTCTACTAATTTTTTCTTTGCTCTTAAAAGTAATTTTACGTTCATCACATCAATTTCAGCCTGAAGAATCTCTTTAAATAACCTATGCTCTCCTGCAAGATGAGTCATAAATTTCTGAAGAAATGCATAATATTGTTGGTCTATTTTGTTTTCTATTTCAAGCAAAGATTTTTCTTTTTCATAATATGCAAGTTGTTCTTTGAAATCTTCTTCTGAAAAACCTGCTTTTTTAAGAATTGACGTCAGAGAATTTTGTTCCAGAAGCTTGAGAAGTTTTTCTTTTGTCAGGATCCCCATTGGAATAAGAAGCTTGCTTGTCTCTTCTGCACTGATGTTTGCTGCTTTTGCTCTTATGATTGTTTTTAAATTATATACATCATATTTCTTGATATATGCTCTGACAAGATACACCATTTCAGGAGAAGAAATTTTTTGAAGTTTTTGGATATTTTTAATAAAATTTGTATATAGTGCTTGTTCCACGAGCTGATATCCTTCATACTCTTTTGCAAGTTCATGAATCTCTTCTTTATACTCAGATTCTTCAAGATATCGTGCAATTTCATTTCCCTGCATCTTGAGCAATTTGTCATAGTCTTGTTTTTTGTAAAGCATTCCTTTCATTGCCATTACCCTGACATAAGTGTATGGATAAAAAGATACATTGATTTTTGCAGGATATTTTTCGTTGAACATTTTTATTTTTTTATTGTTTTTATTCCCTGAATAAAATGCTTGCAACCTCTTGCAGGTTATTTTCCTGAACCTCTTTGATAATTGTATCAAAGCTATAATCAATTCTCATGTTTCCTTCTTTGTTTTCACATATAATGCCACCTATGATTTGCTCTTCAACAACAGGCACTCCCAAAGATTTTACAAAAGGCATATCTTGTTTTGCACAGTACACTTTTCCAACAGCATTTTGTTTTTTTGCTTTTTCAAAAAGGCCAGTAATTATTTTTGTTTTTTCTGCTTTGGGCATATTCTGTATTGCTTCTTTTGTTTCTTCAAAGATATTTTCTAAAATATGTTTTTTTTTTTCAAGTATTACTTTTT
>JAHFMP010000074.1 GCA_023267795.1 Candidatus Woesearchaeota archaeon
AAATTTATAGCTTACAATCAATATGGCAATGTTCACAAGATAAATAGCCCAACAGACAATGCAATAGTTTTTTAGTTTTTTGTAACTTACGTAGATCAAATAAAATGTCACTGCCATTGTGGCAACTGCAAGAAAAAAAACAATAGACGTATATCCAAGAAATGTGAGAACAAAAATTAGTGGATAATACAGTAGTCCTTTGACAGAATTTTTTACGCCACCAAGAGAACTGTATTCGCTTTTTGCAGCAGCAGAGCAGGACACAGTGTTGCTGATATCACATAATGCTTTGTAATTTTTGTTTTTCTTAATTTGTTTATCTATATAAAAAGAATAAATGGATAGTAGAAATCCGAGAAATGCAAACATCAAAAGCTTATTCATAAGCAAATGTTAAATCACTCTGATATAAATGTTTACTTGATATTAATAATAAAAAAGAAAAGGTGGGCCCGATGGGCTTTGAACCCACGACCACTGGTGAACTTAGTATGTTCATTGTCTAAAACGTGGACAACACAAAGCAGATGCTCTGTGAAATGCTTGACAAGAGAGTCAAACGTATAAGACCAGCGCTCTAGTTCCCTTGTCTCAGGGACAAACCAGGCTAAGCTACGGGCCCAATATCTCTACTCTGAGAAATGAATCTTATTTAAATGAGTTTTGTTTGCTGATAGCTCAAAAATTCACCGTCACATTTTTATATAACCAGTTTTCTTCTTGACACCATATTGCCCCGATGGTGTAGTCCGGCCAATCATTCAGCACTTTCGATGCTGAGACTCGGGTTCAAATCCCGATCGGGGCATTAAAGTAACGGGATTTGGTAAATGAGGTAAAAATCATGAAACGAAGTTCAAGACGTTGGAAAAAGAAACGACAAATGCGTTGGAAATGGCAACGAAAGCGCATGAAAAAAGAAAAACGCAAACGTGCGAAGAAGTGATGTGGTACACAATGACACAAGATCCACTTCCAAAAGAATTGTACGAAATACTTGCATGTCCAATGTGTAAAGGCGATATTGCATACAACAAGGAAAAGACTGCACTTCTTTGCAGGAAATGCAAAATAGATTACCCTATAAAAGAAGGAATACCAATTATGCTACCTCCTGATATGAGGGTGTAAAAACTTTTATAAACATAGTAACATCTTAAAATATTTATTCTTGCCAGCGTGGCACAATCTGGTACTGCGTCAGCCTTGAGAGCTGATTCCCGAAAGGGTTTCTCGGTTCAAATCCGGGCGCTGGCGCTTATTTTTGCAACAAGATAGTTCTTCGAAGCCGGATTTGAACACACGCGAAAATTTTTGCAAAATTTTTTGTGCCACGTTCGCTTCGCTCAGTGGAATCCGGGCGCTGGCGCTTTATTTAATCAAATTTTCATCAAAAATAGCGGGCCTTTTAAGTCAAAAATAGCATGAACAAGAGAAGTAAAATACACCTGCAGCAAAATTGTTTCTTGAGATGAAGCAATTATTTTCTTTTCACATTCCTCTAAAAGAATATTTTTTTGATCAAAAAATATGCGAGCCTTTTCTGGAGTATATGAATAAAATAATTCATAGTAAAGACGAAAATAAGCATGAATCTTTTTGTAGAGTTCAAGAATATCTTTATCAACATCATTATCAGGTGTTACTTTATTCTGAAATGCAAATGCAATGTATTTATACAAATCTCCTATTTGTTCCAATTCCCGCAGCAAAGCAAAGTACGTAAATCCATGATCAGGATATTTGTATTTGTGTTTGTACAAAATACGAATGCAGAGATCACAATATTTATTGTTTTCTTTTTCATCTATTTTCACTTCTTCCAACAACTGAGTAATATTCTTTTCCAGAGCTTCTGTGATTTTGTCTCCAATCACAAGTGTGATCTGGAATAATTTTTTCAGGACAGTGTCAAATTCCTGCTGATCAATCTTCATCAAGCTTTTTATTATTATAACATTTTTTTTGTTCTCAACAATTTCAAAGCCCATCAACTGCTTTACTCGTTTCTCAATAATGTCAGTATATTTTACGTCATCAAATCTGATGATAATTTCATCATATCCTTTTTGATAAAAATAGTTTACGAAATATTCGTTAAAAATTCCAAAATCTTTAACAGAAAATTCTTTTTTGAGAGTACTGCTTTCTGTTGTTTCAACAGTAAGCACCAGTTTTCCTTTTTCTTCAATAATGTCAAGTTCATCTCCTTTGCAGACAGCATTTTCTTTGATCCATTTGCTTGGCAGTGAAATCATTAAAGTAGCTGGACCCTGCTGTACGACCTTTCGTTTCATAGGATTAAAGAAAGAGTATTACTATTTAAAATTGACGAAAACTTTTATAAACAAGCACTTTTTTCAGAAATGCATGGCAATCACACAATACAGACCAAAAAGAAAATCCTCAGGAAGCAGATATATTACAGCACGAGGAAAAAAACTTCGGGAATCAGGAAACAGGCCAACACTTCCTTATATTGCAGAGAAAAAGGTAAAACTTGTCAGAACAAAAGGCGGCAATAAAAAAACACGGATTATGGCTGCACAAATAATCAATGCAATTGATCCAGCGACAAAAAAATCAATACAGGCAACAATGAAAACTGTAGTGGACAATCAAGCAAACAGACATTATGTTCGCATGAATGCATTGACAAAAGGGGCAATTGTAGAAACTGATCACGGAAAAGTCCGGATTACTTCTCGTCCAGCTCAAGATGGTTGTGTGAATGGTATTTTGTTGAAATAATGTTCTCTTCTATTTGCTTCTGCTAAAACTTCATCAAAATCTCCTTTATTTCTTCAACTGTTTTTGCTTTGCTGAGATCAATGCGCAACTGCCCTGCATGAGGAATTCCTTTTGTGAAGTATGATGCCTGTATTTTCAGATTTTGAAACTTTAATCCATTGTATTTTTTCCAAAGATCCACATATTCAAAGAAAAGAGAAATAGTATCTTTCTGTTCAAGAACTGATCCTGTTTTCAAATAATGATTTATTCTGGAGAAAATGAATGGATTTCCGCAAGCAGCACGGCCTATCATCACTGCATCAACATCAGTGGTATCGAACATTTCTTTTGCTTTTATTTCATTTGTTATATCCCCATTTCCGATGACAGGAATCGAGACTGTTTCTTTCACATGCTTAATAATATCCCAGTTTGCCGATCCGCTGTATTGTTGCTCCAATGTTCTTCCATGGACAGCAACAGCAGCAGCACCTGCTTTTTCAACTGCCTTTGCAAGCTGGAGCACAGTAATGTTTTTTTCATTTATTCCTATTCTCATCTTGACAGTTACAGGTTTTTCACTCACAGAAACCATTGCCTCAACAATTTCACGAATTTTTTCTGGCTGCTTTAATAACGCTGCTCCTGCACCTGTGCACGTCACTTGATGTGCAGGACAGCCAAAATTAAAATCCACAATATCTGTTTTATCCTGTAGAAGAACTGTTGCTTTTTTAATGTCATTTATTTCTGAACCAAAAATCTGGATAGAAACAGGTCGCTCTTCTTGTACAGTACGCATCATTGTGATTGCATATTCATTTTCCATGCTGATTGCAGTTGCGTTGACAAATTCGCTGTACACTAAACCTGCACCATATCTTCGTGCCATAACGCGGAATGCAACATTGCACACTCCTGCCATTGGTGCAAGACAAGTAGGACTGTCAAACGTGTAATTGCCTATTTTAAATGATTTCATTATTAAAAACTCCATTCTCAGGAAAATCCTCCTGAAGAAAGTGAAGAAAGAGGATTTTCTTTAAAAAACTTTATTAAAGTCAGTTTCTTTTTTAAAGATATGAAAAAAACGCTGCTTTTGTTGGGAATCTTTTGCATTGTTTATCTTATTTCAATGAACATTTATGGAAATTTTGAACTCGGACATGATCAGGCACGACATGCAAATGACGGTATTTTATGGTATTATTATCTGCATGGCTATGGTGGCAAAACATTTTCTTCCTTCGATGAATTTATCCTCTCTTTTCCACAATTATCCCGTGCAAAAATAGCATGGTACTTTGTTTATGATCCCCCTCTTCATCCTCTATTGACTGCAGTTGCGTATAGTGTGTTTGGTTTCACTGAATTTGCTGCGCGAATTCCATCTCAACTGCTGAATATTATTGGGATTGTTTTTCTTTTTCTTATAGCAAAGGAGTTTACCAGTGAACATAATGCTGTTTTAATTGCTGCAACGTATGGATTAACTCCTATTATTTTTCAATTAGGAAGGGATGCAATGATTGATTCAGGAGCTGCTTCTTTTCTTATTGGATGGATGTACTGCACTTTTTTTCTATCAAAAAAGTACGAAGGAATAAAACGATACATTTGCTATGGGCTTGGAGGGATCATGTTTGGTGCATCTTTTCTCACAAAATATCCTTCGCTTTATTTTTTCATATCATTCTTTTTTCTATTTACAATCTATTGCATCTGGCGAAAATATCGAACAGAAAAAACAACGCGTTTGCAGCAGCTCAAGGAAATTTTTTTTATTGCCGCAATTCAAATTTTTATTGCTTCTGCATCTGCTATTCCATGGATTTCATATTCATGGTTTCATGCAGGGATTATGGAAATTCTTTCCAAAGTCAGCGCCGAGAACTGGACACATCATGGTTATTTTTTCAATGTGTTTTATCTTCTCTATGAATTTCTAATAGAAACTGTGGGAATAATAGGATTTCTTGCACTACTCTTTTTCAAAAAAAGAATCATGGAAGAAAAACATTGGTATTTACTATTTTATATAATTAGTGCCTGTATTCTTGTTCCTATTTTTTTAGCTAATATTCAGCCACGATATTATCTTTCTTTCATTGCATTTTCATACGTTCTTAGTTTTGTTACACTTCAAGCTACATTCTCTGAGAAAACTGCACAACGTATTTTCTTTGCTTTTCTTCTTCTCTTTACAGGCATCAGCCTTACCATGTCTTACCTGGTATTTATGGCAGATGGAACAATAGATGCAAGCGGATTTGCAGCAGTTATTTCACCTATACACGGCCAGGCAATTTTTTTCGGATATTATGGTAATTTTGATACTGTTGATATTGTTTCTGGCCCTGATATTCTCACTGTTCGTTCCTGGGCGCAGTATTGGTATTCGTATTTTTTCAAGAATATTTATCTTTTCAATATTGAACTGGATAGGGAAAATCACTATGCAAACCCAGACCAATTCATGTTTCGGATGCTGCAACAATTAGAAACACATCCTGAAATTGCATTTGTGTATCTTTCGTCTGCTGAGCTTGAAGGAGAGTATGGAAAGGATGTTCTTCAAATTATGAATTCCACCAAAGATTCATTTCCTACATATTTCGTTATTCCTAATACCAACAAAGGATCTGAGTATCTGGAAATGGAAAAATTTATTGCAAAACTGCACACCACAAAAATCAGCTACAAATACTGGGATTTTTACCAAGTGAAATAAATGGAAACAAATACATTTTTCAAAAGATATTTTATGCCTTCAG
>JAHFMP010000075.1 GCA_023267795.1 Candidatus Woesearchaeota archaeon
TAGCTCTAAAAAAGTATCTTTCCATAAGTAATTTAAAGCAAAGCAGTTTTATCTATCTCATGGAACAAGGTTGGAAAACGCAAATTAGTGTTGCAACAGAAGAAAAAACACTGATCAGAGGATACAACATCGAAGAACTCATGACAAAATGTAATTTCACGCAAGCAATTTGGTTGTTGTGGAAAGGTGAATTACCAAACAAAAAACAAGAAGCATTATTTAACACCATTCTCATTAGTGCAATGGAGCATGGCATTACGCCACCATCAATCACTGCTGCAAGAATTGCATATTCAGGTTCTGGACAACTAAACAGCGCAGTTGCTGCAGGAGTTCTTGCAATTGGCCAGCATCACGGCGGTGCAATGGAACAATGCGCGCAGCTCTTACATTCACACATCGATGATGAAATGAAAAAAAATTCAGCAGAAGAAATTGCAAAACACATTGTCGATAACATGATGGAAAGAAAGCAGCGAATCCCTGGCTTTGGCCACAAAATATATACTGATCACGATCCACGAGCACAAATGATTTTGCTGCAAGCAAAAAAAGCAGGCTACAATGAAAAATATGTAGAAACTCTCCAAAAAATAGAATCCTACCTTGAGAAAAAGAAAGGCAAAAAATTATGCATCAATATTGATGGCGCAATTGCAGCAGTGATGCTAGAAATGGGTTTTGATTGGAAAATTGGCAGAGGATTTTTTATTTTACCAAGAACAGCAAGTATTATTGCGCATGTCCATGAAGAAGCAACACGAGAAAAACAGTTTAGAAGATTGGAAGATAAGGAAACAAGTTATGATGGGTTGAAAGAGAGAAAACTGTAAAGAGCAATATTATGCATCATCAAGATAATGCAAAAGCAATTCTGTATGCTCAGCATTTGTTCCAATAATATTCTCTTTTGCAAGAATATCAAAGAATTGAAAATAACGAAGACCTGCGCTCTCTGCCGCCTCACGAATGCTTACTTTTCCATCTTTATAATTTGTAAGTGATTTTTCTATTTTAAGTTTTTGAACAGCATAATCAACTAGTTTTTTAATAGCTTCTGAACGAGAAATCTTCTCTTCTTTTGAAATACTATTGATAAAAGTTAATTCTTCTGAGTTAAAACGAACATATACTGCTTCAGACATTTTCCTCACCTTTAATTATTTTTTCTCGAATTTTCAAACAAATCTCTTTGTTATATCCATTTCTCACAAGCAAATCAAGGAGCAAAAATATTTGTGCATCTGGAAATTCTTTTTTTTGCCAGAGATAATGCAAAAGCACTGCAGTATTTGTTACTTTTGTCTGCATAATGAGACATATTTTCTCTATTTGTCGATCTTCTGTTGCCAAAAAAAAACCAAGCTCCTGTGCCAATGCAATAACACTCGCATCAGTAATTTTTATTTTAAATTCTTTACTTATTTTTCCTGCTTTTTTTGAAGTAAGTAGTGAAATCTTTCCAGCTTCAAAGTAGTGCATCATGATCCTTGCATCTTTAAAGCCAATTTCTTCCCCTTCTTTGATTTCGCTGAATATTTCTGGAGAGGTAACAAAGGAAAAATGTTTCAATAAATGCGACACTAATCCTATTTTTGTAAAAAATAAACTGGAACTGGTGTTTAAGACAAGCTTATTCATAACACTTCATTACATATGTAATGCTTTGTTATATTTAAAGTTTTCCATAATATTTGTATATAATTATCTACAAAATTCACAAACTTTAAATCCTAGACCTTATTCATTCTTCAAAAAATACAAAAAGGTGAAACAAAATGAATCCACTATTGATAATCGGAATTATTTTTGCGGTGCTTGTCATCATTGCAATAGTTATGTATAATAGTCTTATACGACTACAAAACCAGATAGAGAATGCATGGGCACAAATTGATGTCCAACTCAAGCGAAGATTTGATTTAATTCCAAATCTTATTGAAACAGTCAAGGGTTATACAAAGCATGAGAAAGGAGTATTAGAAGGAGTTACCAAAGCGCGAACAGCGTTTATGGGTGCGGAATCAATCGAGGAAAAAGGAAAAGCAGCAAATATGTTAGAAGGAACATTAAAAACATTGTTTGCAGTTTCAGAAAATTATCCAAAATTACAGGCAAATGAAAATTTTCTCCAACTCCAAGAAGAACTTTCAGGCACAGAAAGTAAGATTGCTTATGCAAGACAACACTACAATGATATGGTTTTGGAATACAATAACAAAGTAGAGACAGTGCCATCAAGCATTATTGCAAGTCTTTTTAGCTTCAAGGAAAAAGAAATGTATCCTGTTCCAGAAGAAGAACGCAAGAATGTTAAGGTGCAATTTTAATTTCTTTTTTATTATGTTCTATTGAATAGAATAAAATACATTTTTATAAGAATTAAAAATGATACAAGCCAAACTCAACATCCATGAAGAAGTGCGTTGGAATAAGATAAAGACGTACATTATTATATCTTTGTTCATTTTCATTATTGCAATTCTCGGTTATTTTTTAGGAATTCTCTACGGAACCCCTATTTTCGGTTTTGGTATGGCAATTTTTGGTGCAATTTTCTACACCATCATCATGTACGCGCAAGGAAGCAGTATTATTCTCAAAACAACAGGAGCAAGAGAAGCCACGAAGAGAGAATATCCCCATTTATTCCATACTGTTGAGGGGCTGGCAATTGCAGCAGGAATCCCCACACCAAAATGTTATGTTATTGATGATACTGCATTAAACGCATTTGCCACAGGAACAGATCCAAAAAATGCATCTGTTACTGTAACAACAGGATTGTTGAACAAACTCAACAGACAAGAATTAGAAGGAGTGATTGGACATGAGATGTCGCACATTAAAAACTATGATATTCGTGTCATGCTGATTACTGCTGTGCTTGTTGGAATCACAATTTTGCTGAGTGATTTTATTTTCAGATCGTTTTTATGGGGTGGCCATAGCAGAGAACGAAAAGAAGGTGGCCAGCTTGTTATTATTCTTATTGTTGTTGCTTTTGTTTTGGCAATCCTTGCACCAATTATAGGAGAAATGATTAAGCTTGCTGTGAGCAGAAGAAGAGAATATCTTGCAGACGCAAATGGAGCATTGTTGACGAGAAATCCAGATGGGCTTGCAAGTGCGTTGGAAAAGATCAAAGCAGATCCTGATCCGTTGGTTGATCATGCAAATAAAGCAACAGCACATTTGTTTATTTCCACGCCATTTCGAAAGACAAAAGGTTTTGTGACAGGATTGTTTGCAACGCATCCGCCTATTGAAGAGAGGATTAGTAGATTGAGGGCGATGTAACACAAGACACCTTCTTTCTCTTTTTTATCTCAAGATTTTACAATTATTTCTTAAAATTTTTCTTTATTTCTAAAACAATGGGGCACAAGACAACCACTCACACAGCACTGGACAGGTTGCCGTGAGATTTATATAGTTTGAAGATACTCTTTTTGTATGGCAGAAGAAAAGAACAAACTCATAGTTTTTGAAGACAAAAAAATACGTCGAGTATTCCATGAAGGAGAATGGTATTTTTCAGTGGTTGATGTGGTAGAAGCATTAACAGAGAGTCCAACTCCAAGACAATATTGGGGAAAAATAAAAGATCGTGAGTTTATCGCACTTGAACTGTCCCCGATTTGGGTACAGTTGAAATTAGCAGCTGATGATGGGAAGTTAAGAGAAACAGACTGCGCAAACACAAAATCCATGTTCAGAATCATCCAATCCATTCCCTCTCCAAAAGCATAAATAAGACCAAAAACTTTATTAACACCTGTCAATTATTCTTAACAGATGATAGAAATAATTAACAGATTGCAGCCATTCTTTGAAGATTGCTATAGAAGAATCCACATAAGAGAGTATGCAAAACTACAAAAAGTAAGCCCACCAACAGCTGCAAAGCAGTTGGAAGAGATGAAAAAAGAAGGGCTGTTGCAAAAAGAAGAGCAGAATGGATATTATTTTTATTTTGCAAACAGAGAGAACAAGTTATTTGTTCAGCTATCTCAAATGTATTGGTATGAAAGATTGAAAGAAAGTGGATTAATGGACAAGATAGAAAAAGAATACATTACAGCAGGAACTGCTGTGTTCGGCTCTGCAGCAAAAGCTGAAATAACGCCAACTTCAGACATTGACATTGCAATATTTAGCCCAACAAAAAAAATACTAAGCACACAAGAGTTTGAAAAAAAACTAAAACATAATATTCAGATTTTTACTTTCCAAAATGAAAAAGACGTAAAAAATGAAAATCTCTTAAAAAATATCAAGAATGGATTTCTTATATCAGGGAGATGGTAACATGGACTGGAAAAGCTGTCAAAATAATCGATTAATCAAAGCAGTGCAAAAGGATGAACCACTTATTTCATCATTGCAGCAAGGGTCAGAAAAGAAACTAAAGACAAACAAGTTGCTCCCATTAACTGAAGTAACAGCCGCAACAAAAATTAGCATCATCTACGACGCACTCAGAGAGTTGTTAGAAGCATTGGCTTTAGAGAAAGGATATAAAGTTTACAATCATGAATGTTATTGTTCATTTCTAAGAGAGATTATGAAAGAAGATGTTCTTGCAGAAGAGTTTGACAAATGGAGAAAACTCAGAAATAGTATTAATTATTATGGAAAAGAAATCTATGTAGAAGAAGCAAAAATAGTATTGCCTGAAATAGAAAAGTTAATAGAGAAAGTGAAAAAAATGTTTTGAATTCTCACAAATATGTCACAAAGAAAGTATTCCTGTTCTTTGTGATGCAAAAAGAGGAGATATTGGACTTTAAACAAAATTCATAACTTCAGTGGTTGAATAGACAAGAATTTTGTTTTGTTCTTTCAACCTTTTATCGTTTGACCATATTCCACAATTCAGTTTTAATGCCAAAGCAAAATACAAAATATCTTTTTCATTAGGAGAAATAGTTTTTGCATTTTCAAAAAATGAGATATATTCTTCTTTTGGAATAACGGTAAGTACTTCCTTAAGTGCATGCATAATTTGAATGAAACTTTCTTTTGATCTTGAAGTTTTCTTGAGGATGATATCCTCGTACTTAAAGAATTCTTGAATAATAAATTCAGGAGTATAGAGTTTCAGACTATCTTCAAATAATAATTATGCAGTAAGACTACTTTTTATGAGAGCAGAGAATAATATATTTGCATCAACAACAAGTTCCATACCTATGCCCTATGTTTTTTCATTGCTTTTAAAGAAATGTCTTTTCCAAAAGACAATGCATCTGATTCTGTAAATGTGCTATCAGAAGTAAACTGCTTAAATTTCTCCAATAGATGTAATTTTTTCTTTATTGCTTCACGCGCAACAGCACTCCAGTTGATTTCATGAAACTGATCCATCTCTTTCTTAACATCTTCCGAAACAGATAAAGTCAGATTAGGCATAACACATCACTATGTGTAGTAT
>JAHFMP010000076.1 GCA_023267795.1 Candidatus Woesearchaeota archaeon
TCCTAATTATCATAATTTAATTATATGGATTTACAGAGAACTTTTCAATATCAAAACTCAAAAAACAGAAAATGAGATTCTTGTAAAGCAAAAGGATATTCAGGAGGAACTAAAGCAGGTTGGATTTACAGAGATAAATGTGAAAGCGACATCAAATATAACATTTGACATTAAATATTTTAAGAAATTGGTTCCATTTCCATTGTATTATGGAGTATATATTTATAATGGAATTGAATATGCAATACAATGCAGCAAGGCATTGAGGGAAAAGCATGGTTCTTTTGTGATAACGTATGCAAGAAAAAAGTAGAGAATTTGGTAAAAGAGAATGGCTAAAAATTATAGCAATACTTGCAATGCTTTTGATTGTGACTTGGAAAACAGAAGCATACTTCGGTTGGATAGGGTATAGGGAAACGTGGACAATTTGTATTGATTATATGAATGAGGGAGTATTATGGAATGGCCAACCACACTGTGAAGGGGCTCTTCTTCCTTTTTACATTATTTGGTTTCTGGACACTCTTGTCGGTAGGGAATACGTACAAATTGCAACAATAGTATTTTCAACACTTCTCTCTTTACTTTTTTTTTGGATATTTTGGAAGGCAGTAAAGAAAGAACAACTGGAGAATGAGATTTTCTGGCCTGCACTATTATTTGGATTACTCTTTTACATAAATACAATAACAAATCTTGAAGCAGTGCTGAACAGTCTTTTCTTTTTCTGTGCATACTATATATTATGTTATACAGAAAATAAATGGAAATATTATGGTGCAGGAGTACTACTTCTCTTATCTACAGTATCAAAGATAAATGTTATTGTACAAATTGCATTCTTACTGTTTTGGTACGCATATGAAAAACAAATATGGTATTTTGAAAACAAGAAACTAAAGATACAGCTAAAGAAAGAAGTGTTGATAGGGTATGGACAGCTCTGTCTTCCAATTATAATAGGATTTGCAATCCTTACTGTCATATACAAATACTTTTGGATATATTCATGGGGAGTTTTCACAAACCAGAATATAACCCTCTCAATTATGCAAACACTGAAAGAAATGATTCTCTTTGATATAACAAAAGCAGATATTATTTACATCACTGTGATGGTAGTTGCATTGCTCGGAACATATCTTTTTTGGAATGAAAAGAAATTTTATGCGCTCATAAGTGGTCCTGTCTTTTTACTTGCAATTTTTTTGATTGTCCGTGCGTTTGGTATCCAGTTTGCAACAGGAACACGATATTGGTCTGTTATTTTTCCATTTACAATCTTTTGCCTTTTACGAATAAGACAGCTTTGGGTGCAATCTCCGATGAAGCAGGTAATGCAAGGACTATTTGTTATAATTATTCTCTATCCAGGCATATACCAGGGTCCTTTTTTGTTAAAGGATGATTTAAGCTATATTGATTCATGGAATATTGTCGATAAAGCGACAAAAGGATGGCAGGAAAAAGATACACTGATCAAGCAAATCCATTATGGTTATAGCATTGTTCCAGAGCAGGCAGGAAGAATTCTCATAGAAGATGATCCTGCTGGATTTAAGAGAAAAATAATTTCATTTGGATCAAACATAAAGTATGACCAAGTAGATTTTCTCACAAAAAAATATATGGAATCTCATCCGGATATTTGGGGTTTTCCACGATACCAAGAATTATTAGGAGAAAATCTTATTTATAAACCAATTGGAGGACAGCTAAACGAGAAAGAGCAGGAGATAGTAGATAAAATAGAAAATAGGACATACAGCTTGATAATATACGGTCCTCCTGAATGGGCAATAACAGAAAAAATATTGAGCAACGTCAAAAATGAAACACTTGGAGTGTATTGTCGAGTCCTTATCCCAAATAATGTGTGGTTAACAGAAGGAGGTTGGCATTTTAGTTATTTCTTTTTTAGAAATCATGAAGACTGTCAAGAAGTGCTACAGAAAATGGCACTCTATTTTTCAGAGCACTACCAAGATATTTGTACAAAAGATGCAGCAACTGCAAATAGCATAACACAAGTGTTGCTTCAGAACGGCATTCCATTCAAAATAATGTGTGTTGATGGTGGAAGCGCATTAGAATATCTTAAAACAGGAAAGAGCATAAAAAGAATAGAGATGCTTGTGATGCTACTGCTTTTTGCACTTCCTTTGCTCTATGGTGCGTATAAAGGAGACCAGAGCGAGAGAAAGAAATGTCTGTTCTTTTTTGGAATACTTGCATTAATATGTATAATTATCATGATTTTTATGGGAAGTGATATTCCTTATAAGGAAGGGATTGTACAGGCAATACAATAGCAAAACTAAGAAATAGAATGGATAACAAGAACAAAGCTTCATAAGTTTTAATAAGGAAAAAAGATTCATGATAACAAGAGAAGAAAAGAAAATGGCAGAGAACGTAGAAAAAATTTCTGTAATAATTATCACAAAAAATGAAGAAGACAAGATTGGCCGATGTCTGGAGCATATAAAATGGGTTGATGAAATTGTTATTCTGGACAGCAACAGTACAGACAAAACAGTTGCAATTGCAAAAAAATGGACAAAAAAGATATACACGAAAGCGTTTGAAGGATATGGAGCACAAAAGCAGGCAGCAATTGAAAAATGTACAAATAACTGGATTTTTGAAATAGATGCTGATGAAGTAGTCACAGAACAACTGCAACTGGAAATAACAGAATTGCAAAAAGTTCCTGAACAAATGAACGCGTATGCAGCGTATACAATAACACGTCAAGAATATTTTCTAAAAAAACCACTTATGATATCTATTATTCCCAGGCTCTACAAAAAGCAAAAAGTAGCATACAATGGAGAAATTCATGAAGAGTTAAAAATTAATGGAAAAGTGTCTCACCTAAAAGGAGAGATCAATCATGAATCAGACAAATATGACACAATTGCAAAAAGAGTTGATAAGGGCAATGAATACACACAGATAGAAGCAAAAAAAAGAATAAAAGAAGAATCATGGAGCACGGCAAAAATCCTGTCAAAAATGATAATAATGCCTGGCTGTTATTTTTGTTGGTTCTATGGGCGAAAAGGACTCATTCTGAAAGGATATAGAGGATTGATATGGTCATTATTGACTGCATATTATCATTTTCTGATTTATGCAAAAATTTATGAGCAGATTTATAAAACGAAAAATCCTACTAAAGAGAATTTTGCATAAATAGCAAAATTCTCTAAATATCAGGAATAAGAAAGAAAATGAAAAAACTCAAGATAGAATATCACAAAGCAAAATGCATCGGTGCATTTAATTGTACAAATATTGCACCAGAGCAGTTCAAGGAAGAGGATGGCATCCGCGCAAATCTTATAAATGCAAAAGAAGAAAAAGAATACCAGACAAAAATAGTGGAATGCGATGAAGAGAGCGCAAAACTGATTATTGAAGCAGCAGAAAAATGCCCTGCAAATGTGATTAATGTTATAGATATTATCACAAAAGAGAAAGTAGTCGATACAACAGTAAAAGTGAAAGAAAGCATTAGAGAGATAAAAGCAGTATATGATGATCTCAATGAGTTTGTGTTGGATGAAAAAGGGTATTTTCTTATCCGCATTGTACCTGAAAAAAAGATGATTGAAGTAGGATTTTGCGGCAAGCGAAACATAGTGGAAGTAAAAGTATACGGTACAAAACCAATAGAAATATATCAAACAATAATTAGAGAGAAAATAATTGATAGATCGGATCATGCAGCATATCTTGGCAGAGAACTGCAAAAAGCGTATACAGCACTCCAACTTGGAATCCCTTATGTACAGGATGATGAACTTGATTTCAGTAAAAATTACCGGGGTGAGTAAAAATCCTTCATGAATATGTAGTATGAATGTCAGGACTTTTTTAAAATGAAAATCTTATTAATATTTCCACCTCAAAATTTAGAAGAGAGATACAGCCACAACATGGGGAATGTCGGTGGATTTTTGCCACCCCTTGGTTTGTGTTACATGGCTGCTGTTTTGGAAAAAGATCATCATGAAGTCAGAATTATGGATTGTCCTGTAAATGATTATCGCATTAATCACATCATGGATGAAGTTCGTTCTTTTCAGCCTGATGTTGTCGGGACAGCAGCAATTACTTCTCTTGCAGAAGTGACAAAAGGGATTTGCGCTGCAATCAAAAAAGAATTTCCCAACATCACTATTCTTGTTGGCGGACCACACGCGTCTATTATGCCAAAAGAGACTGCTGCTGGCATGGCAGTTGACATTGTGCTTGTCGAAGAAGCAGACGGTATGATTGGACAAATTCTTGCAGATCTTCCCAAGTATAAAGAAATGAAAATTGTGCATTGCGGGAAAGTCAGGGACTTGAACACTCTGCCGTATCCTGCCAGGCATTTAATTGATATGAAAAAATATACCTCACTTCCGAACACCTACAAAACTTCTTCGAATGTTTTTCAAATGGTCACTTCTCGTGGTTGTCCTTATACATGTACGTTTTGTTTTGACGCAAAAGGAACATTCAGGCAACGATCTGTGGAAAATGTGATTGGTGAGATTCGCCTTCTTCGAAAAGAATATGGTATTCGCGAGGTTGCATTCTGGGATGATATCATGACACTCAACAAGAAATGGATGCATGATTTTTGTGATGCAGTTGAAAAAGAATTTCCAGATCTTGTCTGGAGTTGCTATACTCGTTTGAATCTCGTTGACAAACCATTACTAATTCATATGAAAAAATCTGGCTGTTGGAATATTTTCTTTGGGATTGAAGCTGGAGATCAGGAACTTCTTGATAATATGAAAAAACTCATGACTCTTGAGCAGATGCGACAAGCTGTTCACTGGGTGCAGGAAGCAGGGATTGAAATTCGCGGCTCGTTCATGATTGGTTTGCCTGGAGAGACCCCTGAGAAAGCGCGAAAGACAATTGATTTTGCCATTGACCTTGATCCTGACTATGCGCAATTTTCCATCACAACACCGTATCCAGGGACAGAACTTTGGAATTCTGCAGAAAAATGGGGTACACTTGATCGAACATTTAAAGATTATCATGGCTGGAGTCCTGTGTTTGTGCCATTTGGATATAAGGATAGCAAGGAACTCATGGACATTCACAAAGAAGCATTCAGGAGATTCTATATGCGGCCAAAGTATGTGCTCAAACGTGTTTCTCGTATTCGTTCTTGGAATGATATTAAACGATACATGAATGGTGCACGCGTTGTTCTTGGGATGATTGGAAAAGAAAAAACGACTGGATATTGATTATGTGTAATATCCTTTCCAATCATACATCTTAATTCTGACCAAATCTCTTAGAAACGAAAAGATCACTTTGTATGTCGAGAAATTGCTCATGTCTGAATCTATCCATG
>JAHFMP010000077.1 GCA_023267795.1 Candidatus Woesearchaeota archaeon
TGTCTCCTGTTTCCTCAAACAATTTGGTTCCTTCAAATAATGCAGCTTGCCGAATATTGATCCTACGAAGCCAGAAATCATTTTCTAACACTTTTTTCAAATATTCCATATTGATCTCATGCGTTTTTTTGGTTTCTTCTGCCAATCCAAAAATAATATTAATGCCTGGCAAATATTTTGGCATGCCATTCTTTCCTCTTTCTTTCCCATATTTGTTAATGCTCTCAATCGCTTTCATCGCGACAGGTGCAGAACAATTCAAAAGATTTGCTTTTGTGACTTCTGGATCAAAGCTTTCAATCCCAAACGCTGCAATATTTCCTTCTGTGCAATACTCAACTATTGCTTTTGTGATCTCTTCTCCTTTCGGCGAAGAAACAAAGATAGGATTAACATTGTCAATGTGCAATACTTTGATGTCTGGACAATTTTCTCTGATTCCTTTCAATAATCCAATCGGATCTGGCAATGAATAGAAGCAGGTTTGCTTTCCGAGACGAAAAAAACGTTCCCCAAGATCATACAACTTCTTAACTTCAAGAAGAATATCTTTGTTATTCCGATACAGCACTTTGCTCTTTAATGGCTCAGTACAAAAACTGCATTTGCCAACGTTGCAGCCTTTGCCAGTTTCAATTTCAATCATTTTGATCCACGGAATTTGCTCCACAATTTTCGTGCCTTCAAGTGCAAAAGCTGCAATCTCCGCAAAAGTAAAATTATATGCTCGTGTTTCAAAAACAGACTTGTCAATATGTTCTGTGAATTGACCGCCAAATAATTGTGTCCCAAAAATTGCAGGGCCGGTCAATATTTTTTTGCAAGGCAAGTCTGCAATCAATGGAGTGACTTCCTTCAACGTTCCAGGCATTGCAGAAAGATATTTTCCAGGAACATGGACACCAAGAACCACAATCAATTCTGTTGTATTATCTAAAAGAATTTCTGCAATTTGTTGATGATGTTTCGTAAGATTGTAGACAGTGATGTTTGTTGTTTTGGACTTTGGCAAATTTGCATTTGGATCTTTAAATCCCCACTTTTTCCACAATCGTAAATCATCAACGGTGAAATAATAAATCTCTTCATTCAGAAACATTTTTTTCAGAAAGCCGTACAGATAGCGGGGATAGGTTCCCAAATAAGGAGGAACTCCTAGACCTGCTGGTTCGTCAGTGTAACAATCAAGGATTGCGTAGGTCATTACTCAAAGAATGCAGAGGTGGGATATAAACGTTGCTTCTATTGGTAAATAAAATCGTGATGGTCCACGTCGTAGAAAACAACAAAGTCTTCTTAGATTTTTGTAATGATCGACATCTTCACAATGAATAATTTCTTCTATTTTCTTCATTGTTGCTTCATAAAGAACTTTATTTTTTTTGAATAATTTATTTAATTTTTTCTTCAGCTCTTCTTCAACGCAGAACTCACGCATGTTCTACATCAGCCCGTAGAGCAGAAAGAGATCTGTATTTACTCAACTTGCCTTTTTGTTCTAATGTTTTTATTTTTTGAACATATGCTGGTCGTAATTCTGGTTCAAGCAATTCTTCTCCAAATTTCTCAATTACAAAATTTACTGTATCAGATTTATTTTTGAAACCGTACTTTCCTTTGATAATATTGAGAAGTCTATCTTGCGTATTTCCTAAACTAATGATCGCTTGCGTCATTTTTGTTACCCCTTATTTTTTATAATGAATTATTACATATTGTTATATAAACTTTTTGTACTCTTTAGTAGTGGTAAATTAAGGAAAAATTTAAATATAAGGTGATATTACTGTTCTTTATATCACTTTATTGGAGGATGGAAATATGAAAATACGAAATGCAATAACTTTAGCAGGATTAGTTGGTTGCGCACCACAACCCGAAGAATCAACAGGAATGCCTGTAGAAGAAAATATTGCTGGTGAAACAATCAGTATTGTTCCAGATTATGCAACACGTTTTCGTGAAGCATCACCTGATCAAAATTATGTGGGACAATCTGCAATGATTGGCTCTTCAGCAGATGGATTTGACAGATATTTTGTTCACTTTCCGTTAGAACAACTCGAAGAAAAATCAGTTATTTCTGCAACACTTCATTTTGATGCATTGAGCGGTACATGTGCATCTTCTTATGACAATACCATATGCGATCTTGAAATGACAGTGGAAGCAATTCCAGCAAGAACAAGTTCAGCATTCGATGCAAATGTTACATGGGATAGACAACCAAAATATGACGCTTCTGTTTTTGGAACAGTAACGTTTAGTGTTCCCTATCAAGGGACACAAGATGTGTCTATACATGTTTCGCAATATGTCACCAAAAGTCTTGAAGGAATGCCTAATTATGGTCTTGTCTTGAAAGTTGCAAACGACACAGAGACAACAAGACGAGAACAGACATTACTTCATAATGAATTCCATATTGGACGAGCAATTCAACGAGACGTTCTTGTTGGAAATGCTCGATTGGAAGTAACATACGAATAGTTTATTCTTTCTTTTTTATCTTTTCTTTTTTTTGGTGATTTTTATGCTTCAAAATTATTTATTTTGGTTTTTTCAAAGGTGTTCTTCTCCCGATGAAGCTCTTTCTTATTCTTTATACACAGAAGAATTTCCAGCAATCCAAGATGCAGGCATTTCTGAAGCAGCTCCAACTATCAATTATAATACTCGGGCAACTATTGGCACCTCTGCTGATGGAAGACATTATTATCTTGTACAGTTTGATGTTTCTTCTTTACATGGAAAAACTATTGACAAAGCAGTTCTTCAGTTTACAACACAAGGAGGAAGCTGCTGGTCATCACACCTAAGGTATGTTTGCAATAGAGATATCCATGTTGTTGCTTATCCTGTAACAACTTCCTGGAATGAAAGAATTGTCGCATGGAACACTGCTCCTCAGTTCGATGAAACAAAAGAACTCGAAAAAATAATTGTTGATGATCCTATTTGGAATAAAAATACAATGTATGAAATTTCTTCTGCTGAGTTAGATGATATTGTTTGGCAATGGGCGCATGACAAAGATAATAATTATGGCATTGTTTTGATGTCAACTGATGAAACTATTACTTACTTTAATCAAAAAGATGTTGTTATTGCAACAAAAGATCAAAAAACAAATCCAGCAGCTGTACAGTTGGTTGTTACTTATCACTGACTTTATTTTCGAATCTACTGAAATAATAAAAAAGTTTATAAAGTGAGTTCATAATCTATATATAAAACTTATCTTCCTGTGTGGGCTGGAAGAAAGTGAATAATATTTTTTCATCAATAAAAATGTTTTGGGGGAGAGATTATGGTTCAATATGTCAAAAAATGCCCAGAGTGCAGTGGCGTAAACTTATTCTGGAATAAAGAAAAAGGGGAAATTATCTGCAAAGAATGTGGACTTGTTGTTGAAGAAAAGATGGTTGATTTTGGCCAGGAATGGCGTGAATTCGACAGCGAAGGTGCAGATAGACGGAGACGAACAGGTGCACCAATGACTTATACACAATACGACCGGGGTCTTGGAACAGAAGTAGGAAGAAAAGCAGACCTCTATCAACTTGGCAGCAGAGAACGAAACAAATTCTACCGCTTACGAAAATGGCAGTACAGAATCAGCACTGCTATTGAGCGAAATCTCAAATTAGCACTTGCAGAATTGAAGCGAGTCAGCTCCTTTTTGAAACTTCCGGAAAGCGTAGAAGAAGAATCTGCAAGAATTTATACTCATGCTGTCCAGCGCGGCCTTGTCAGAGGACGAAGTATGGAAAGTGTTGTTGCTGGTGCATTGTATGCAGCATGCAGACGTCATGATGTTCCTCGAACACTGGACGAACTTTCTGAGGCTTCAGGAATTGAAAAAAAGGAAATTGGAAGAACTTATCGTTTTGTTACAAGAGAATTAGGCATTACCATTCTTCCAAGCAATCCTGTTGATTACATTGCACGATTCGCCTCTGCATTAAAATTAACTGCAGAATCGCAAAGCAAGGCAATTGAAATTCTTGACAGAGCACAGAAATGTGAATTAACTTCAGGCAGAGGACCAACAGGAATTGCAGCAGCTGCATTATATGTCAGTGCTCTTATCCATGGTGAAAAGAGAACACAACGAGAAGTTGCAGATGTTGCAGGAGTGACAGAAGTTACTATTCGAAACCGCTACAAAGAACTTCTTGATGAACTTCAGTTAGAAAAAGAAATCAAGAAGACGAAAAAAAAGAAGAAATAAAATCCTGATTATTTTACTGTTCTCTTTCCGCCACCTGCCTTGTACGGTGTAAACTTGCCTTTTGCTTTCTGCGAGGCTTTGTTTTCAGGATAAATCTCATACTGATTTGCTTCGTTATAACCGCACTGTTTGCATAGAATACAGTTTAAATCCATATATGGTTCTATTTCAATGTCTTTTGATCCGCATTTTGGACAGTTTTTTTTATTCATTGTCATTTTTTTCTTACATAATTATTTTTTGTAAATTATTAGAGTTTTCTGTTTTTTTCTTTTTGTCTTTGGTGTCTTTATACTTCTTTGCTAATTGCATTATTTTCTTCTTTTCAAGATAAATTCCTTTCTTTTCCAATAGTAAAGTGACTTGCTTAGATGTCAAAAACTGAAAAAACTGTGTCACATTTTTAGGATTTTCCGTATATCTACAACGCTCAAAGTCAATAAGAAAAGGACTATTATCCCTGATAATAATATGTTTGTGCGGATGCGTCATCTCTTTCTTATTCACACCCCATTGATCTAATGTGTAAAGCTGCTTCAACACATTTTGTATCATCTTTTGTATTGCTGTTTTTGACTCTTTCTCTATATATTCTAAAAATAAAACTCCTTCAATAAATTCCATTACTAAAAAGTCGTTTGTACCAAAAAAGAGTTTTGGGCCTATATTCTTTTTGTTCATCTTTTGCAGCCATTGTGTTTCAAACGCAATTGTAGAAGGGGTTTCTGCTCTCAATCGTTCTGCTTTAATGAGAACTTTTTTATTCTTTAGCAACGCTGTATAGACAATGCCTCTCTTTTCTTTTGCAAAAAAATAAATTTGTTGCAGTCCTTTTGCCTCCATTTTTTGCAATAATTCTGATTTTGTTATAATATAGACATACAATGTTTCAAACAAAATATGCTGCTGGTCAATTTCTT
>JAHFMP010000078.1 GCA_023267795.1 Candidatus Woesearchaeota archaeon
AAAAATTGCTGAAGTTCATTTTGTTGTGTTTCAATCTCTTCCAAAAGTTCTTCTTTGGAAATTGCAGCAGGTCGTTGAGGAACAACAAGCTGTTGTGTTTTCAAATCATTATACTGTTTCTCACCATTAATAATTTTTTCCTGAAGTTGCTTTTGCTGAATCATTATTTTTTCATATCCAGCGCTGAGAGCTGTTTGTTTTTGAATGAGTAATTGCATTTCTTTTTGTTTTGTTTCTGTCTCAAGCAATGCTTGTTTGAGCAAAGAAATTTTTTGCTGTGTTTCATGAAGCAATGGAAGAATGTACTGCTTCTCTGCTTCTTTCTTACGCATCTGTTCTTCTAAATGCTGTTGTTGCTGTTCCAATTTAGGAAGTATGATTATTGTTTCCGCGAGTATACGCTTTCTCAGGCGAAGCTCTTTTGCTGTGAGTTGTGCATTTTCCTTTATTTTTTTGTATTTGTCAATGTTGAACACTTTCCTGAGGGTGTTAAGTCTTGCCTCTTTGTCATCATACAAAATCTTTCGCATGTGTTCCTGAGGTGTAAAAACAGTATACCTATACAAGAGATCTTTTGCCACTGCCTGCGTATCATTTGGATATCCAAGGAGTGCAATAATTTTTGCACGAAGTTCAACAGGTGTTGCATCAAAGCGAACAGAATTGATAATAATAAAACCTGCTTCCTGCTTCACAGCAGAAGAAGTTCTTCTGAGAATTCTGGAAACTTTTACTTCTTTTCCCTGAATTTCAAAAGCAAGTTCAATGCAGCCAGCGTGGGAGCCATTTCTAAGAAGAGAAGCAGATTCCAGTTCTCCGCGCTTTGTACCAAAAAGAGCATATTCTATTGCCAAAAGAATAGTTGATTTTCCTGCTCCAATATCTCCTGCCAAAAGCACTGAACCTTCTGGAAATGTGATTGTCTCTTCTACATAGGATCGAATGTTCTGGAGTTTCAATGCTTTAATTCGCATAAAAAAAGTAAAGCACAGCTTGTTTAAATGAATTGTTTTCTCAGAACCCAAATTTGCTATGTTTTCTGTTTGCAGCTTTTGCTTTACTCGGGCGCGCTTTTTCAGCACCAAGTCCTTTATTACGCAAGCCGCGTGCTTTTTTCCCTGCAGATGTTAATCCCCTGAATACTCTTCGTCTGTTTGCCGGTTTTGCCATCCACTTGAGTTGTGGATCAGCAAGAATTGCTGGATGTGCTTTGTCAACAATAATTATTTCGTACCAGTAATATTTTCCATCTTTTGCAACCCAGTAACTATTTAGAATTTCACAATTAGGATATGCTCGTGCCACACGCTGTTCACATATCCACTGATAATTTTGTTCGAGATTCATGCGAACTCCAAATTTTCGTGGCACTCTGCCGCCCTGAATTCTTTCTCTTGTATGGCCGCCTCTGTCAATGCGTTGCCTCACTATAAAAATTCCTTGTTTTGCTCTGTAGCCAAGTGCTCGTGCTCTATCGAGGCGTGTTGGCTTTTCGATTCTCACTGTTGGAGATTCTCTCCTCCATTGTACAAGCCGTTCATACCACAGATCACCAAGACCATCTTTTGGTTTGTGCCATGTTTTTTTGATGTATTTGTACATTCCCATTATGTGTTTAGAAAAGCGTCTTATTTATAAATATTTGTAATAATAAAACATATAAATTCAGTACTTTTTGCCATCTTGATGTCCTTCCCAGATATTCATCATATCTTTCTCAATACACCAAACTATATTCAAGAAGGTCAAAAATTAGCAGATAAAAAGATCATTCCAGAAGCGGCAAATTTGCAGCACATCACTTTTGTAGGCATGGGCGGCTCATTACATGCTCCATTTCTTCTCAAAACATATCTGGAAAATATTGGATGCAAAAAACAGATCAACATTGTACGCGACTATACACTTCCAAGTTCTATTTCAAAAAAAGGATTTTTATTTGTTATTTCCTACAGCGGCAATACTGCAGAAACATTGGAAGCATATCGACAAGCATATAGAGAAGGCTACAAAATTCTTGTTATAACATCAGGTGGAAAGCTCAAAGAATATGCAAAGAAAAACAGCACACCACTTATTCTTTTGCCAAAAGATTATCAGCCGCGGCATTCTGTTTATCATATGTTTGGGGTGATTCTTCAACTGCTGCATAATTCAGGAATAATAGAAAAGCATCAGGAGATCATTGCAGAAGCAATTCGAATTCTTCATAAACCGATTTTCGAGAAAATTGGAAAAGAACTTGCAGAAAAACTTGACGGCAAAATACCAATTATTTATACCACCTCAAAGTTAGGGTCTGTCAGCCAACGGTGGAAAATATGTTTTAATGAAAATGCAAAGATCCATGCATTTTCCAACATGATTCCAGAGCTTGACCACAACGAAATTAATGGGTATGTAACAAAACAAGGAAATTTTCATATTCTTTTTTTAGTAGATGAAGAAGAAGCAACGTGGCATCTCCAGCGTGTTTCTGCAACAAAGCAGATTGTAAAAGAATATGGATATCCTACAACAGAAGTAATGATCAAGGGTCATTCTTATCTTGCTCGTTTGTTAAGCGCAGTTTGTATTGGTGACTGGGCGAGTTATTATTATGCCCAGAAACTTGGCGTTGATCCAGCAAAAGTAGAGGTCATTGAAAAGCTCAAGAAAATGTTGAAAGAGTAATCACAAAACATAAATATATCAATTTCAAATAATGTTCATGATCATCGGCATTGACATTGGCGGCACATCCATTAAAGCAGGAGTTGTAGAAAAAGATGGAATTGTTCTGAAACTGGAACGATGTAAAACACCAAAAACAAAAGATGACATTGTTCACGCAGTTATTACAATAACACAAACACTTTTGCAAGAGTATGGAAAAGAGATACATGGCATTGGCATAGGATGTCCTGGCCCATTAGATTGTAAAAATGGGATTGTTCTCAACACCCCAAATATTCCAAAAAACACTGATCTTAAAACACCGCTGCAAAATATGTTTGATCTTCCATTGTTTTTCAACAATGACGCAAATTGTTTTACACTTGCAGAAGCAGTATTTGGAGAGGGAAGAGACCGCAGTGTTGTTATGGGAATCACACTTGGCACTGGCTTTGGTGCAGGGCTTGTCATAAATGAAATTATTTACAGCGGAAGAGGCAATGCATTGGAAATAGGGCACACTATTATTCATAAAGAAGAGCATGAGCAGCTTCCAAATTTGACGAAAGGTTGTGTAGAACAGTATGTCAGCACTGCAGGAGTTCTTGCAGCAGCAAAGAAGTATGATTTAGAAATTAAGGACCCTATTGATGTGTTTCAGCTTGCAGAAGTAAAGAATGACAAAGCTCTTGCTGTGTGGAAAGAATTTGGTTGGAATTTAGGAATTGCAGTGACAAATGGTATGCTTGCATTTGATCCGGATATTATTGTGATAGGTGGTGCGATGAATCAGGCATGGCTATATTTTGAAGAAACAATGCACAGTGCAATAGAGCAGCACTGTATTTCAACAGCATGTCCCATTGTTCGCGCGACTGTCAAAGAAGCAGGAATAGTTGGAGCGAGTTTGTTGTTAAGGTAAATACATAAAAAAGTGGCGGTGCCGAGGTTTGAACTCGGGACATCCACGTTATGAGCGTGGCACTCTAACCAGGCTGAGTTACACCGCCAAAAAGTTCATCGTTAGCGTGAACTTTTCTGTTGAAAACAACAAGCTTTTTTAACCTTTTCTATTCAACAACTTTTATAAAGAAATTCTATTTCTGACAAATCATCTTGCCACAGTGGGACAATCTGGTACTCCGCAAGACTGGAAATCTTGTTTCCGCAAGGACACGAGAAAAATTTTCCATTATAATGCCACAGTGGGACAATCTGGTACTCGCTTCGCTCAGTGGAATCCGGGCTGTGGCGTTTTCATTTTACTGGAAAATTTTTCTGTGCACGGATGCTTCGCATCCTTTGTTTCCCGGTTCAAACTCAGAACTTGTTCTGAACCAGATGAAATTACAAGATTTCATCGCTGTCCGGGCTGTGGCGTTTTCATTTTACAGGAAAATTTTTCTGTGCACGGATGCTTCGCATCCTTTGTTTCCCGGTTCAAACTCAGAACTTGTTCTGAACCAGATGAAATTACAAGATTTCATCGCTGTCCGGGCTGTGGCGCTTTCATTTCCACTCTTCAACCATGCTAAACATGCTCTTTAATCCTGTTTCTAAACTTGCAGCATCACTGATACGATTATGAAGCCATGGATTGATGACCCACTTGATATCTGTCATTGATTTCGGATTGACAAAGTAAAACAAAAGTCGCTGATGAGAAGCAAACTCTTTCCAATGTTGAATAATAAGTTTCAAATTCTCCTGCGTGTTATAACAAACAACGTTGACGGAATAATGAGAATCAGCATCACTTTTTTTGCAAACATCTTCTACTGTCTTAAAATCAAAAGTTTTTTCAAACACAAGATAATCCTGTTTTTTGTCTGCTTTCAAACTAACATGAACAATACTATTCTTTTCTTCGAGAGAAATAATCTGCTGCTTCATCATATCTTTATGTTTGACAAAGGTGATTGTCCATTCAGCAAGGCTCATGAAAAAACATAACTATTGTTTTGGTTTAAATAATTTATTAACTTCAGACTAGACTTTTACCACTCATTTCTTTTGGTTGTACAATATCGAGAAGCTTCAAAATTGTTGGACCAACATCCTGCAATCCTCCATCTTCATGAAGCTGATGAGAAATGTGATTGCTAATCAAGGTAAACGGCACTTTGTTTGTGGTATGCGCTGGACAAGATTCTCCACTTGAATACAACATCTGTTCTGCATTGCCATGATCTCCTGTCAATAATACAATACCATCTTTTTTCAAAACAACAGAAACAATCCTGCCAACACAATCATCCACGATTTCACAGCATTTTATTGTAGCCTGATAATTGCCGCTGTGGCCGACGAGATCAGCATTCGCAAAATTCACCAACACAAAATCATAATCTTTTTTAGATAAAGCTGCAAGAAGTTTTTCTGTAATCTCATATGAACTCATTTCAGGTTTTGTTTCATACGATGGAACTTTTGGAGAAGGAACAAGAATGCGCTCCTCTTTTGC
>JAHFMP010000079.1 GCA_023267795.1 Candidatus Woesearchaeota archaeon
CTCCATCTGAAAACTCATTTGAGTATAGATTTTTTGTTCCCAAAAACATGAAATCAGGTGATTATGAATTGGACGTTAGTGTCAAAGATTCTTACGGAAATACAGGATCAGATTCTTTCATAGTATCTATCAAACAAATACCAACAAAGATTGAAAACAAGTTAAAACAAATAGAATATGATCCAGGGGATACATTCTCTATGAAAGTGAGATTGTATGATCAGGCAGATAAAGCAATGAGCGCAGATGTCACTCTTAAAATTACAGATCCGACTGGCGCTGGTTTGTATAATGGTGTTGTCAACACAGGACAAAGTGTGGAATTAGAATTTGGAAAGTATAGTGCTCCTGGAGAATACGCTATTACCTCTGCCTATATTGCAAAGAATTTGGAAGACACTGATCGAGTGACTGTTACAGAAGTAACAAGTATAAGTACTTCTCTTGATGGAGAAACAATCACAATTACCAATGATGGAAATACTATCTATAATGATCGAGTTGATTTGATTCTTGTGAAACAGGAAGATGAACAAAAACTATATTATGTCCTTGCAAAAGATGTTGCATTAGAACCAGGACAATCAGTATATTATGATTTGTCTTATGAAGTTCCTGAAGGAAAATATACTGTTATTGTTGATGATGGTACAACAGATCTTTCTCAATTAGACGATGCAGCACTTGCTTCTTATACTGATGAGCTTGCAGTTGCAACAGAGAGTGTATATGAAGATGTTGCTTTTGGAGAAGATAATCGACCATTGAGAACAAAAGTGGATCAAGGATTATCATCAGTAACAGGAGCGTCCACAATTAGCACGTATGATACAAACATTACCCCTTGGTTTTTATTTCTCATTGTCTTTATTTTTGCAGGTTTGTTGGGATTATATGGTTACCAGCATCGTGCTGTCATTCAACAAGCTTATGAAAATTATAAAAAGAAAAAACAAAAAGAGGCAGAGGAAAGAGGGGGCTTTTTATCGACAATGGAGCACAAAGGAGAATATGGCACACTTACTCCAGTCAATGAAGAAGGGGATATTTCAGAAGAAGTTGTTGCAAAGGTATTGGCAACAGCAGGAACAAAGTCAACAACAGCTGCTGCACAGCATGTTCCAGAAAAAAAGCCAAATGGCATGAACATTGGAACGTATGAAAATCAAAAAGCTGCTGCAACAACAAAGAAAGTGGCATTGGAGCCAAAGTATGATCCGACAACAGGAAAAAAGATCAACAGATTTAGTACATGGAATCCTCCGAAAGATGCGCCAATCCTGAATGACAACACATTTCCTGCGAAGAATCCTGTGAAAGAGCCAAGTGCTTTGGAAAAAGATAAAGAAAAGGCACTGTATGAAGATATTGATGAGGATTTTTTGAGAGATGAGAAATTTTAAAATTTATTGATTTATGGTTCTATCTTTTCATAAAAATATTTAAGCTCCGCAAACATCCTTTTTTCATGCCAAAAATCAAACTGCTTGAAGAATCACTAATTAACAAAATCGCAGCAGGAGAAGTAGTTGAGCGGCCGGCATCTGTTGTCAAGGAATTAGTGGAAAATGCCATTGACGCTGGTGCAACGAGTATTACAGTGGAAGGAGAAGAAGGCGGCAAATCAAAAATTAAAGTAACAGACAATGGCTGTGGCATGGAGAAAGAAGATGCACTCTTGTCTCTGGAGCGCCATGCAACAAGCAAAATAAGTACAGCAGATGATTTGTTCAAAATCAATACACTTGGATTTCGCGGAGAAGCACTTGCATCTATTGCAGCAATTGCAGAGCTTGTTCTCAAGACAAAATCAAAGGAAAGCCAGACAGGTGTTAAAATTCTTGCAGCAGCAGGAAAAATAGTGGATGTTCAGGAAATAGCAATGCCAGATGGCACAAGCATAGAAGTAACAAATATTTTTTTTAATGTTCCTGCACGGAAAAAGCATTTGAAAACAATGCAGACAGAGCTTCGGCAAATGACAGAGCTCATGACAAAATATGCGTTAGTGTATTCTGAAAAAACATTCAGTCTGCAGCATCATGGGCAAGAGCTGCTCTTTGCAGCAGCAACAAAAAATCCATTAGATACTGTTCTCACCATTTATGGAAAAAAAGTTGCGTATGGCATGCTGCCTGTTGATTTAACAACAGCAGGGATGAGGGTTAAGGGATTTATCAGCAAGCCAACATTGACAAGAGGAGATAAAGGAATTCAGCACATTTTTGTGAATACTCGTGCAGTCAAAAATCATATCATAAACAAGGCTGTGTACGATGCATATCATACGCTTCTTCATATGGAAAATCATCCACTGTTCATACTGAATGTTATTATTGCTCCAGAAACAATTGATGTCAATGTCCATCCGCAGAAAGCAGTGATTCGTGTGGAAAAAGAAAATGATTTATACACAGCAATTTTTACTGCTGTACGAAATACATTGGATGCTGCAAAGTTAATGCCGGCAATAGCAGAAGAGAAAACAACAACTCTGCAAGCTCCAATGATTGCAAAGCAGTTTACAGTAACAGAAGAAAAACAAATGTTTCTAAAAAAAACAGAGATGCATAAATCTTCTCCACTTTCTTCTTCTCTTCTATCTTCTTCTCCTTTGAACCATTCTTCTCCAATTATTTTTGAATCTCCAAAAGTAAGTGGAACAGAAAGAATTTCTTCATTAAAGCTTCTTGGAAAAGTTCATAATGTATTTTATTTAGCGGAGAATGAACTCGGGTTAGTGATTATTGACCAGCATGCAGCACATGAGCGTGTTTTGTATGAACACTTTATGAAGCAATTTTATGATAAAAATATACATGTTCAAGAGCTGTTGGTTCCAGAAGAAATGGATTTTTCACCAACAGAAATGCTTTTGTTGCAGGAAAACATTGTGCATTTAGAAGCACTTGGCTTTTCTTTTGAAGAATTTGGAAGAAATACAATGCTGCTTAGGACAATTCCTTCTATATTGGGAAAGCTCATTGATAAAGAAGCAGTGCATGAAATACTTGCACAAATAGGAGATAAAACACAGATTCATGAAATGAAAGAAGAGAAAATAATCAGAACTGCCTGTCGTGCAGCAGTCAAGGCAAATGATGTTGTTCATCTGCAGGAAATGCTTGCAATCATGGAACAGCTCCAAAAATGCAAGCAGCCGTTTACCTGTCCTCATGGCAGACCAACAATGATTCAGTTTACAATTCCTGAATTAGAGAGAAAGTTTAAGAGAGTTGTGTAGTAAAATATATATATCTCCTAACAAATCAAATGTGTTGGTGGATTTATGTTATTAGAAGTGGTCAAACAAGATAAGTTTTTAACATGGGCAGTGGTAGTAGTTGGTCTCTTATGGTTCTTTGTATTTCTAAAAAATGTCTGGCATGGAAACAAAAAAGCAGTAGAATTTCAGCAAACATACGAACAGATTCTTAATGCAGACGAGTATAAAGTCAAAGGAAAATTTGAACAATGAAACCCTATGATCCATTGGCAGCGTACAATTCTGTTTCTGTTGTCCAGCACCCTTCTGTATTCAAAAGAATCATTGCATTCCTTATTGACATTTTTTTATTGGGATTTACTGTGTTCGCTCCTTTAGATACGCTGCTCCAAACTATTTCCCGTACTCCTGACTTTTCCACTACATATGCTGCATTTACAGGCAATGAAACATTGCAGACCATAATTACTCTCCTGATGGTGTATATATTTACTCTTGTAATGCTTTACTTTATACTGTTGGAGTATTTCCTTGGTCAAACAGCAGGGATGCGTTTCATGAAATTAAAAGTAGAAGACATTGATGGAAAAAAACCAACATTTTGGCAGTGTTTGGTGCGAAATACAGTTTTCCTGCCGCTAATTCCATTCATTTTATTTTGGATTATTGATCCTTTGTATCTCTTCTTCACAAAGCAACGATTGATCGAGCAGCTCACAAAAACAAGAACAGTAAACACAAACTATATTAAAGAGCAAAGCTAAAAGTTGAATCATATGCCAAAGCAAGAAAAACAAGAACAGCAAAAAAGTCCATGGCTCATCATCACTGGAATTGTTTTTTTATTAACAGTGTTTAGTTTTTTTGTCATTGGAGTTGTCACAATTCTTCTTGCAACAACTGATTTTGAAACAGGAAATGTCGCAGTAATTCCAATCAAAGGAATTATTATGATAGATGAGGATTCCTCACTATTCTCATCGTCAGGAATTGCATCTGCAACAGAGATTGTGGAGCAGATACAAAAAGCGCAGGATGATTCTTCAATTGAAGCAATTGTTTTTGATATTAATTCTCCTGGTGGCTCGCCAGTTGCATCGTCAGAAATTGCAAGAGCAATTAAGGAAGCAAATAAAACAACAGTTGCAGTAATTCGTGAAGTAGGGGCATCAGGTGCATACTGGGCAGCAAGTGCAGCAGATCACATCATTGCAAATGAGGTTTCTATTACAGGAAGCATTGGAGTTCTAGCGAGTTACATTGAATACAGCGGGTTGATGGAACGCTACAATGTGAGTTATGAGCGTTTTGTTGCAGGAAAATACAAAGATATGGGAAGTCCGTACAAAGAAATGTCTGATGAAGAAAAAGCAATATATCAAAGTGAGCTTAATACAATGCATGATATTTTTATCAAGGCAGTTGCAGAAAATCGAAATTTGGAATATGATTATGTGGAAGAACTTGCAACTGGCCAGATTTATATTGGAGTTGATGCACTTTCTCTCGGCTTAATTGATGAACTTGGTTCCAAACAAGAAGCGTATGCCTATCTTGAAAAGGAGTTTGGCACAGCAATTATTCCTGTTGAGTATGAAGAGGAAAAATCATTTTTAGAAGAATTGATGAGTGCATTGGATCAAACAGCATTCCATGTTGGTGCAGGCATTGGCGCTGTTCTTGTAGAAGAGAATGATGGCGGAATGAGGGTATAGAGAATTTTGCATAAAGAGCAAAGTTCTCTATAGGCAAGTTTTCAAAACATTTATATACTCATATAAGTTTCAACAATGAATAGAGATAGAGGTTCTCAGAGGTTTTTTATGATGTATAGTTATAAAACAAGAGGAGATTTTGTATGAAGAACGAAATG
>JAHFMP010000080.1 GCA_023267795.1 Candidatus Woesearchaeota archaeon
AACCTTGTCGTAGCTTCTTAGGAAGATCCCTTTTATAACACCCTGCAACCATGTAAGCAATATCATTTTTTATAAGATCATTTATTCTATCTTCGGTATAAAGTTCATCTTTAGTGAGATGGTGAGTCACTATTCTTCTAATACCAACATGAAGAGAGTTAATATACTTTATAGAAAAAGTAGCATTATTTGCAGCATCGTTGCTTTCTCCAGAACCATTATCAGTATCATTATCGCTATCGTCATCAATAGTTTCTAAACTAAATCTATCATCCTCTTCTCTGCCGTTCTCAACAAGTTCTTTTAATATTGTTTTGCAGTTATCAGCATATTCTAAATAAACTTTTCCTACCTTTGTAGAACGACCAGCACTGTCTGCAAAACTATACAGGACATCTGCAAGTTCAGTTTCATGTTGTGTTATGTCTGTTGCATTTTCACCATCAGTTATATATCTCATTGCCTGACGTATTATATTAGGAGCATGACTTCTTGCATCTTCTTCATCTGTTGCAACACTTTCTCCACGAAGCCTATCATAGAATTCAGTAAAATCATCATCAGAAGGAATTTCGTCATCATCCATACCACCTCTATTTTCTTGGCCAAAAAGCACTGTTCCTAAAACTCCAACTCCTACAACACCCAATAATCCTAATGGATTTATTCCTGAATAACTTGTAGCACTTATAGTTTTATGCCTATTAACAACATTAGTAAACTGCGCAGCAGAAATCCTTGCATAATTCTCTATTTTCTGTCGCATTGCTCCATCAAATTGCAATGCATATTCGTTCAATTCATCACGAAGCCTTTGTTTCATTGCAGAAAACATAGAACCATCATCATCACGCTCAGCAAACTCTTTTGCATATTTTTCAGCAGCAATTTTAATGGTACTATAAACATCTTTGCCAACTTGTGCAACTGCAGCAGTTGAATCAAGAGAAGCATAATGAACAGGGTTTACAAAAAACTGATCCCCTATATCCTGCATGATAGTAACAATGTCAGGCTCTTTGATAAGAGTAACAGGAACATAGCGCTCAGGAATAGGAATATAAAGATCGACTATCCGCTTTCCATCCTGTATAATATCTTCCAGCGAAGGTATTGCTGAATGTATTTCTACTCCAAGACGAGAATCTGCTACTGCTCTCTGAAGCTGTACTGCCAACAGTGTTGATAAAAAAGATTTAGTCATGAAGCATAGAAAGACATGATAATTTATAAATATTTAGTTATCCCAGCGCCCTGCTTACACTAGTTACTTGCACAGATTCTACATGCTGCAATGCAGTGATTTTTTCTTCAAGTACATCTGTAGATCCTTTCTCCTCATCAGCAACAATAGTCAATATCAGTGCTTTCAAGCCAAATGCAACAGGCTCTATTTTGTGCTGGTAAACACGCGCACCATCTTCAAGAATCAGTTTTTCAACATCATGCCTCAATTTTGTCAAATCTGTATCTGGAGAAACAGGCATTACTTTCATTTCAATAATAACTTGTGCCATTGTTCACCTTATGCTGGACCAACAAAGTTGCATGCAGGACAAGTGTACTGTGCAGCAATCACTCTACAGTGCTTGCAACGCACAATCTCAAATTGAGAACATCGCGGACACGCAAAAATAGCACCGCCAACACTGTTTGTTTGAGACTTTTTACAGGAAATACATTGTAATTCTTTTTTCATTGCAAATAATGAAACAACCACTCCTTTTTAAACATTATGTTTGGCTTTTAAAATAGAATCACATAAATTATGCCATAACTATCTTCGTCACTATTCCAGAAATAAAACAAAAGTATTTAAATTGGAAATTCTGTAAAATAAAGAGAATAGTGAAAGAGGAAAAAGAGGATTGTATGCAAGAGTTAGAACCACCAAAACCAACAAAGGAATTCCATGAAATGTATGAAGAAATTTATGGAAAAAAGAAAAAAAGAGAAGAAACACTAAAAAGAGAGCATCTGCAAGAAGGAGAACAAAAAAACAGTATTGATGATCTTGATAAATTGGATATTCCTCCTATTAAATTAATTCCATACGAAAAAAAATATGTACCTGTTTCTCTGGAAAAAGAAAAAAAAGGATTTTTCTCAGGACTGTTTGGAAAAAAAAGAAAAAAAGAAGAAAATAGTAAATTTCCGCCACTGGAAATCGAGAACTTGAACCTTCCTCTATTAGATCTTCATGATCATAATGAACTTGTCGATGGAGAACCAGTTGATACAACCACGTTCAGCAAAGATGAGAAACTGGCAATGGATGAATTGGAAAAACTAGATACTCCTCCGAAGCAGTTGACAATAGAACCATTTCCAGAACTTTCAGATATAAAAACAGATAGAAAGAAAGAAAGAAAGATCCATGATTTTCTAGCTGAAATAAAAGGAGGAGCAAGAAGAAAAGAAGAGGAGAAAGAATTCCATATCCAAACAAGCTTTGAAAAAGAAAAAGTAGAGGAAGGTGCAGGAGATTTTACACCAGCATTTAAAAAACAGTGGAAAGCATTAAAGGAATATGAACAAAATGTCAAAAAAACAATTATAGAATGTAATAAAAAACAAGTAGAAGTGCAAACATGGATAAAAAACCAACAAATAGAAGAAAAGAATGTTGAGAAAAAGGTACAGAAACTCCATAGTATGGAGCAAAAACTTCACCAAAAGCAACAAAATATTGTTCAATATGAACCAAAGATGAGAGAATTAAGGAAAAAAGAAGATGATATTGATGCAAAAGAATCTGCACTGAAAAAAAAACATCAGGATCTAAAAGAAACAGAATCACGAATCAGAACAGAAGAAGATGCAATTGTTGCAAAAATAAAGAAGTTAGAGGCAGATCAAAAATTGCTGGAAAAGGAAGAGGATGCACTTTCAAAGACAGTTGCTCAACTAGACAAGGAAAGGGTTGCAATTACTTCAAAAACACTGGAATTTGCAAAAATTGTAAAAGACATAAGTAATGCAGAAAAAGAACTGAAAGAAAAAGCACAAATTCTTGATGATAGAGAAGCACGTATCAAAAAAAAAGAGAAGCTTGTAGAAATAGAATTCAACCGCATCGAAAAACTGAAAAAGACAGCAGAGCGATTAAAGAATGTGGAAGAAACATATACAAGAATGAAAGAACGGCTGCGAGAGGCGTACAAAGAATATGAGAAAAAATTTGCAAATCAGCAGGCATATGCACCGCAGGAAATACAATCAGTTACAATTCAGCCAACATTCCTTCCTGTTCGCACAATGCAGGAAAGCAGAGCAGTAGATTCTGGAGACATTACAAACCTTATAACAGCAACAAAGCAGTTGATTATGGAGAAACATTACGATGAAGCGAATAAAAATCTGAACAGATTAATGAGTCGCTACATGCAAATTCCTGACAATAATCCAAGAAAGAAAGAAATTTATTATGAAATTGTTGGGTTAAAGAATATGCTGAAATTGGATTTGTTGGAGTAAAACTTATTTGACATACTCGACATTTTCTAAATCTTGAAATTGTTGGTCTCCGGTAAGGAATTTGACATTCCATCTTTTGGCAAAGTTATTCCTAATGAATTTCCCCATTTTCTTGTTGTCACATCGCATTCTACCATTGTATCACCAAATTATCTTCCATATAATTATATTAAAGATAACTGATATAAATAGTTTTTCTTGTTTTTCAGCCATAGACATTCTTTCGATGTCCAATCTTAATGACAAGAATAAGCAAACGATCATTTTCTATATCCATGATAACCCGATAATCACCGACACGAAATTTGTAGCCTGGAATTCCCACTAATTTCTCGATATATGCTTCAGGACGAATACGGATTCTTTCCAGTGAACGCAGAATTCTATCACGAACTTCTTTAGGCAATTTATGTAATTGTTTTTTTGCCAAGTCTGAATAAAAAAGTTCATACATTAAAGACCAAGCTCCTTCTTCACTTGTTCATGTGTAAAGACTTTTCCTTCTTTTATTTGTTGTCGAGCAAGCGCAATCTCTTGCAGTGTTTCTTCAGAAAGAGCTTCTATATCTTCAAGCAAATCCCAAATCACTTCTTCATAGCTTTCTTTTTCAGAAAGTTTTCTTTTTTTCAAAACATCTACTAATTCTTCACTGACTTGAATTGTTGTTGCCATAGCAGACTATAGTATGCTATAGTATTTAAAGTTTTTGGTTAAAAAAGAATCTCCGCATTCAGACTCCTTCGTTGTCCTCATGAGACCCTTAATATTGTAATCAGCAGCACGAAGATTATGCTTTGCTTTGTGGATATGCTCTTCTGACAGTTTGTCATTTGGCTTAATCTTTTTCATTCTGTTCTCTTTTGCCAAACACCAATCAAGTTTCTGTTTATGAACTAACATTTTTGATAACCTCCACAAATATTGATTCCCCTCTTAGCACGATTCCCTCTTTTATCATCCATAGGATAGCTTCTTTTTTATTTTTTATTGCTTTTATTAAATCTTCCTTTTTCATAATTAGCGGAACAACTGGCTTAGTTCTGACTTTAGAAATTTCTAAACAGAAATTATTGACTTTTTTAGTTTGGTTTGTTAAAAAAAGAACATCAACATCATTAAATTCTTTGTTTCTTAAAACAGAACCAAAAATAATTATCATCTCTGCATCTTTGAAATTAACAACTTCATCTGCATACAACTTAGCATGCCCTTTAAGATTACGCCTCTCAGCTAAAAGAAGAAGCTCGCATAATTTAATTGTTTCCGGATTATCAAAGTTTAACTTGTAGTGAGAAGCATTGCCGATTTCCTTCTTTATGATAATCTTATCTTTCTCAAGTTCCTTGAGAATCTTGAATGCACTACCTACACTGATTTTATTCAACTTAGCAATTTGATTAATATTATAGCCAAACTCATCAATATTCCTCAATAAATGCATAATCACTCTTGCGGTGTTTTTTGGTATCATTTTCAATATAAGTGAATAATCATTCAATAATTATGAATGATATATAAATGTTATGGTTTTGAACGAAATTCTCCCTCCTGAATACTGGTTCTCAAAGTAACAAAAACTCGCTATT
>JAHFMP010000081.1 GCA_023267795.1 Candidatus Woesearchaeota archaeon
TCTCTTCTGGGACTGAACCAAAATTCTCTCTCGTGTAAATGTTCATACATAATAGGCAGAAACATAGGCCAATTTATAAAATTTACCCGGAATAACTCCTTAATAGTGGTTATAGTGTAGTTTAGTAGAGGACAAAAATTATTCAATTTCGAAAAAGAACGTTTTTTATGTCGCTACTAAATTTTCGAAACATATTAAAAACAAACAGATATAACGTTTTCTCATGGAAAATACTCTCATCCAAAATTTTACTCCTCGACTCTATCAGGAAACTATCTTTGCAACAGCATCACAATACAACACACTTGTTGTTCTTCCCACAGGTTTAGGAAAAACAGCAATTGCAATGATGCTTGTTGCACATCGCTTGTCACAATACCCAACATCTAAATGCCTGCTTCTCGCTCCGACAAAACCTCTTGTGGATCAGCACGCACAGACATTGCAGCGCCACATTCCTTCATTAAAGGACAAAATTGCTGTTTTTACTGGTACTGTCTCTCCTGAAAAACGTGCTGAACAATGGAAAGATGCACAGATTATAGTATCAACACCACAAGGGCTTGAAAATGATGTTATTGCAAACAGAATTGATTTGGGAATTGTTTCTGCATTGATTATAGATGAGGCGCATCGTGCAACAGGAGAGTATAGTTATGTGTGGCTGACGCAACAGTATAACACTTATTCCAAGTGGCCGAGGATTCTTGCATTGACTGCTTCTCCTGGAAGTGAAATGGACAAAATACAGGAAATTATCACTGCGTTGGGGATTGAGAAAATTGAGGTGCGCACTGAAACTGATCAAGATGTTGCTATGTATATGCAGGATGTTGCTATTCACTGGAAATATGTAATGCTTCCCGATGAATTCTTTGCTGTTCAAAAATATTTGAAGGATTGCTTTCAAAGCAAAACAGATGAACTCAAAAAATTAGGGTATGTAAATACAACACAACAACTTTCTGATAACAAAACTGATTTGTTGAAACTTCAGGCTCATTTGCAGGGAGAAATTGCTCAGGGAAATCGTGATTTTAATGTGCTAAGATCATTGTCTCTTGCTGCTGAGGCAATGAAAGTGCAGCATGCCATTGAATTAGTAGAAACACAGGGTCTTGACCCGCTTGCCATTTACATAGATGATATTATGAATCAAGCAAAAAATACAAAAGTAAAGGCAGTGCAAAATTTAGTTGCAGATGTCAATTTTCGTTCTGCATATATCAAAATAAAAATTCTCTTGGAGAAAGGAGTAGAGCATCCTAAACTGCAACTATTGCGAGAACTTATGCAGGAGAAATTTGCTGCAGCATTTGAAAAAGGTCATACTGATTACAAATTGATTCTTTTTACCCAGTATCGGGATACTGGCATGAAACTTGTTGCTATTCTCAATGAACTTTTCTTGCCAAATAATGAACATCTTAAAGCAAAGCTCTTTGTTGGTCAGGCAAAAAAACGTGGCAGTGGCTTAACACAAAAAGAGCAGCTTGCTATATTAGAGGAATTTCGGAATAATGCATTTCAAGTGCTTGTTTCCAGCTCAGTAGGTGAAGAGGGCTTGGATATTCCTGATGTGGATGCTGTTATTTTTTATGAACCAATCCCAAGCGCTATCCGTCATATTCAACGAAAAGGAAGAACAGGACGGCATGGTGATGGAGAAGTCATTATTCTCGTCACAAAAGGAACTCGTGATGAAGGTTATCGCTGGAGTTCTCATCACAAAGAGCGGAGAATGTACAAAACACTACATGAACTAAAAAAGAAATTAGTATTTGCGATTCCTTCAACAATTCAAAAAGAACAGCTGCTTTCGAAATATATCGAAAATACTTCTTCGGCAAGTAGTTCCATTTTTTCTTCTATAAAAAAAGAAGAAAAGAAATATACTATTATAGTTGATCATCGGGAAAAAGGAAATTATATTATTAAAGAATTATTGAATCTTGGGATTGTTGTTGATTTGCAGCAGCTTGATGTAGGAGATTATCTCCTCAGCAGCAGATGTGCAGTGGAATTAAAATCAATTTCTGATTTTATTGATAGCCTTATTGATGGAAGATTACTCCAGCAGGCAAAGAAATTGAAAGAACAATACGGTCGGCCGCTTTATATTATTGAGGGAATGGGAGATCTTTATGCAGTTCGCAATGTTCATCCCAATGCGATCAGAGGTATGCTTGCTACGCTTACAGTTGATTTTGGAATCCCTCTCTTGCAGACAAAATCGTCTAAAGAAACTGCTGCATTGCTCGCACAGATTGCCAAACGAGAACAGGAGGATGATAAAAGGGAAATATCGTTGCATGCTGATCGCAAACCTGTCTCACTAAAAGAGCAGCAAGAATATGTTGTTAGTGCATTTCCTCTGATTGGCCATTCACTTGTCACGCCAATCTTGAAGGAGTTTGGCAGTTTGAAGAATTTTATCAACGCTTCTGAAGATGATTTGAAAAAAGTGAAATTACTTGGAGAAAAAAAGGCTAAAGCTATTAAAGATGTTATTGATTGGCAGTGGAAAGAGTTTGAATAATTAGATTTTAAATCAGAAACTATATATTTTGTAGACAACACCTTTTTTCTTCATGGATCAGGAATTCATCGACAAAAAGAAAAAAACATTTTTGAGCGGGTTGTCTTTTTTCTTTCTTTTATTGGTTTTTCTCTCTGTTTTATTTTCTACTTATAACTGGCAATGGCCTTTCTCAGCTACTATCTTTATCCTCGGTGTTGTATTGCTCATTGAAGGTGCAGATTGGATTGTGCATTCTTCAACGCACCTAGCACGCTCTTTAGGAATGCCTCCTGTTGTCATTGGCTTACTATTTGTTGCATGCATGACAAGCATACCGGAATTTGCAGTGACACTCTACGCTTCTTTTACAGGAAAACCAGACATTGCTCTCGGCACGCTTATTGGCAGCAACATTGCAACCATAGGGTTAGTGATTGGTATTGCTGCAATGATTTCTCCTTTGGTCGTTCACTCTTTTACAATCCTGCTTGAAACTCCATTCTTGCTTCTTTCTTCTGTCCTGATCTTTGTTCTTTCTTTCAGACTTTTTGATTTTGGAAGCAGCACCTATGTTTTGGGGAAAATAGATGGTCTTATATTATTACTCTTCTTTTTGATGTTTCTTGTATATACTCGGCACCAAATAGAACGAAAGGAGTCAAAAACTGTTCAAAAAAAATTCTTTAAGGAATTTTCCAGCGAATCAGGAAAAAGTGCAGTTCCATTGTTTCGCACTCTCTTTGTTTTTTTTGTTGGTCTTTTTGCTGTTTTTTTAGGTGCAAAGTTTGTAGTAACTAGTGCTACTTTAATTGCTCGCGGCTTTGGTGTTAGTGAAGCTATTATTGGATTAACACTTATTGCAGTAGGAACAACATTGCCTGAACTTATGATATCTATTGTCGGAATTCTTAAAAAAGAATATGATCTTGTGATAGGGAATATTTTAGGCAGCAATATTATTACTCTTTTATTTATCAGTGGTTTTACTGCTGTATTGCATCCTTATGTTGTAGATACTCATATTCTATTTATTGACATGCTTGTGCTGGTTCTGTTTTGTGTTTTGTTTCAGGTTTTTATCACTACTGACAAAACAATTACGAGAACAGAGGGAGCTATTCTTTTTATTTGTTACCTGATCTATTTCTTTTATTTGATTTGGTATGCTTTTTACTGATTACATAAAATCTAATTCATCAGAACGAATAGTTGTTTCTTTCTTTTTTTCCGGGTGTGATTTTTTTTGAAATTGTGTATATGGATTTTGCTCTGTTCTCTTATTTTCTGTTTTTTGCTCTTCTCTTTCTTCACTCTTCTTCTCTATACTTACGCTCTTTGGTCTCTGAATTTTGTACGGAAGATCTTTATTTTTACTGGCATTGTTTATTTCCAATGCTTTATTCATGTTCACTGGGCCGCAACTCAGGCAGGTGTAGAAAACACCATATTTTCCTTCTCGCATATCAAGCCAAGATCCGCATGCGCACTTCATGTCTTTGAGCATATTGTCTTTATGCTCGTTGCAGACAGGGATTTTCTGGCTGTTTTGCGAAAATGCATCTCTGCCACAAAATGGACACTTGTTTATTCTTGATTGACCGTAGCGCTTGGGAATGTACATGAAAGAATTGATCTGCTTTTGTTTTATTAAGGTTTGCTAATTGCCTCAATGCTTTCTATAAACCTTATCTGTTCATCTGTTAAATTAAAATCTAAATGAAGGTCTTCTTTCATGTGTGCTTCACTTGTTGTTCCAGTTAAAGGCAAGATACCTATTTGCTGAGAAAACCTAAATAATACTTGGGCTGAGGTTTTATTATGAATATCTGCAATTTTTTTAATGTGGGGAATAATAAACGTGTTTGCTGTGAGGATTGAGAAGGCTTGATAAATAATATTATTTTGCTTGCAGAAGTCTCTTATTGCTTCATCCCATTTTGTATGTGCGAAACATCTGTTCTGTACAAATGTAGGTTTTATTTTAGCTTCTTCAAAGAGAATTTTTAATTGTTCAAGATTAACATTGCTTACTCCTAAGTATTTTATTTTCTCTTCTTTATGGAGTGCTTCCATCGCTTGCCACACTTCTAAATCTACTTGTGTTAAACCAAAAGAAGTGGAAGGCCCATGCAAGATATAAGAATTAAGGTAATCTGTGTGTAAGTGTTCAAGAGAGCTCTGAAAAGATTGCTGTAATTGGGTGGAATAATTTGCATGCGGGTTGTAAGGTATTCTATTGTCTTGACCATTGGCATAGGTATATTTTGTTTGAATAAACAGTTCTTCACGTTGAATGCCGCTTTTAGAAATTGCATCCCCAACTCCTGCTTCATTGTAGTGGCATCGTTGATTAGCAGTATCAATAGCTCTAAAGCCAAGCTTGAGTGCAGTAGAAACAATGTCTTCTGTAGAATTTTCTTTCCATGCTGTGCCATAAATAAGGTTAGGAATTTTTGCAGTGTTTTGAGGAATCATGAACATGGTAT
>JAHFMP010000002.1 GCA_023267795.1 Candidatus Woesearchaeota archaeon
CAAAGGATTTGAAGAAAAGATAATTGAAGGAAACACAATCACAAAAAGGTCGTATGAACGAATAAAATGATAAAAGGATGATATGATGGCAAAAACAGAGAAAATAATGCGAAATATCGGAATCACTGTGAAGGCGCCAGAAACAGCCTGTGTCAATGACAAAAATTGTCCTTTTCATGGAGAAAGGGCGCTGCGCGGAAGATCATTAGTGGGAAAGATTGTTAGTATCAAGATGAAGAGGAATGCAATTATGGAGATTGAAAGAAGAGTTCCATTGCACAAATATGAGAGATTTGAAAAAAGAAAAACAAGAATTATGGTTCATAATCCAGAATGTTTGAGTGCAAAAGAAAATGATAAAGTGCTTGTCATGGAAACAAGGAAAATAAGCAAGATGAAGTCGTTTGTAATAGTAGAAAAATTATAATAAAAATTATTGGAGGAAAAATTCGTCATGAGGGCACGAAGTGTCTGAATGTTGAAATTTTTATTAAAATGAAAGGATTGCGCGCAAATCTCACAAGACCGCTACCATTTGGAGCAACCATGGAAGTAGTGGATAATAGTGGTGCAAAAATCATCAGGTTGTTTACTGTCTATAAAATGAAAACAGTAAAAGGCAGAGTTACTGCTGGTGGTGTTAGTGATCTCATTATGGCAAACGTTATGAAAGGAAAGCCAGAAATGAAAAAAAAGAGTGTCCTTGCTGTGATCATCAGGCAAAAGAAAGAATACAGGAGACAAGATGGATCTCGTGTACAATTTGAAGACAATGCTGCAGTAGTTGTTAAAGATAACAAAGGAAATCCGCAGGGAACATTAATCAAAGGTCCTGTCGCAAAAGAGGTTTGTGAAAGATGGCCTGCAATTGCAAAAATCTCAACAATTATAGTATAAATAAAATATAAAATAATACATGGAGTGTGAAATTTTTATAATGAAAAAAAAATGGTCATCAAGCTGGAAAGCAAGTATACAGCCGCGAAAGCAGCGTAAATATAGAAAAAATGCTCCATTGCATGTAAAGAGGACAATGCTTCATTGTCACATTGCAAAAGATTTGAGAAAAAAATATGGTACCAGAAATAGAAGTCTGAGAACTGGAGATAAAGTTAAAATCCTTGTTGGAGATTTCAAAGGCAAGGAAGGAAAAGTGAGTGCTATAAATACAAAAAAATTGAAAGTGTATATTGAGGGCATCGAGCATATAAAAAAAAATGGTTCAAAAGTCAGAATACCTCTCGAGCCATCTAATTTGATGATTACAATGCTTGAAAAAGAGGATAAAAGGATCAAAAGAATCAAAAAAGCAGTGGCAAAAACATGAAAAGGCACTTAAAACGATTAGCAGCACCCGCAACTTGGAATATCAAGAGAAAGAGCACAAAATTCATTGCAAGGCCATTTCCAAATGGGCATTCAATGCATCTATGTATTTCTCTTAATGTATTCATGAAAGAAATTGCAGGCTATGCAAAAACAACAAAAGAAGTCAAAACAATTTTGCATAATAAACCCATTTTAGTAAATGGAAGAAGAAGAACAGATCATAGAAGTGCTGCTGGTTTTCTTGACGTTATTGAAATAGGTGATGCAACTGAAGCAGTTCGTGTAATCATCGATAGCAAAGGAAAAATAGGATATATTAAAATTCCGGCAAAAGAAGCAGCACTTAAGGTTTGTAAAATAATAGGAAAAAAATTAATCAGGGGAAATAAACAGCAGCTAAATCTCAATGATGGGCAAAACTTCCTTGTTACTGGTGCAGAAAAATACAATGTAGGAGATTCTGTTGTCGTAGATATAAAAAACAATAAATTAGGAGAACATTTGCCGTTTGGCAAAAATGCAACAGTGTTTTTAATAGGTGGAAAACAAATAGGGTATCTCGGAAAAATAATTGATATAAATAGTGAAAAAGTAATTATTCAATTACAAACTAAAGATAGAGAAGAATACAAAACAGGCAAAGAAAGCATCTTTGTTGTGGGAAAGGATGATCATCCTATTATAACAGTTCAATAAAAGGATAACAGTTCAATAACAGGCTCAGGGGGCTATAAAAATGAATAGTATGAAAAGGATTCAAATTGAAAAAATAACACTCAATATCGGAGCAGGAAAAGACCAGAAAAAGCTTGAAAAAGGGATACTTCTCTTGAAGCATATTACTGGAATAGAGCCTGTCAAAACAGTAACTCAAAAAAGAATTCCAACATGGGGGTTGCGTCCTGGATTACCTATAGGATGTAAACTCACAATCAGGGATCCAGTAATGATGAAAGATTTACTTACAAAATTTTTCAAGGCAAAGAACAATGCATTGCAACAAAGTCAAGTAGATGAAAATGGAAACATTTCCTTTGGAATTCACGAATATATTGATATTCCTGGGATACAGTATAGTCCTGAAGTTGGAATTATGGGATTTGAAGTGTGTGTGACATTAAAACGTCCTGGATTTCGAGTCAAAGTAAGAAAAATACAAAAGAGAAAGATAAAAAAAAGTCACAGAATATCAAGGCAGGAAGCAATGGAGTTTATGAAAAAAGAATTTGATGTCACAGCAGTTGAAGAATAACAAGGGGAACTAAAATGACATATAGCTATTACAAAAAAGCATTAAAGCAGTTGAAAAACAAGCAAAACAAACTGAATAAATTTATCAAGCATAATGCACCAAAAGAAAGAACAACAGGTCAGGCAAGATTTCGATGCAGGCGCTGCTTTCGAACAGGTGCCTTCATCAAAAAATATGGCTTGAATTTGTGCAGGCAATGCTTTAGAGAAATTGCTCCAAAAATCGGCTTTAAAAAATTCCATTAAAAAACAAAAAACAACAGGAGTGTGAAAAATCCTTCAAGAGCATCGCCATACACGAACGAAGTGAGTGTACAGGCATCTGCGAATGTTGGGATTTTTATAATGACAGTAAATGATCCAATGGCAAATGTGTTTTCAAATATTATGAATTGTGAAAAAATAGGAAAGAATCAAGTCCTTGTAAAACCATCATCTAAACTCATCAAAAAAGTTTTGACATTATTGCAAGAGAAACGCTATATCGGAGCTTATGATGAAATCAAAGATGGCAGGGGGGATATTCTCAACATTGCATTAATTGGTGCAATAAATATCTGTGGAGTAATTAAGCCACACTATTCTGTAAAATTAAACAACTATACAAAGTATGAAAAAAGATACCTTCCTGCAAATGGCTTTGGAATTTTAGTAGTATCAACTCCAAAAGGAGTAATGACTCATGAACAAGCAAAAGAACAAAAGCTCGGAGGCAGATTATTGGCATATTGCTATTAATAGATGATATAAATAAAATGTAAGAGAAGCTGGAAAAAATGTGAGAATAGATGAAAGTAAAAAATTATAGGGAGGAAATAAGTGTCCCTGAAGGGACAATAGCACACGTAAGTGATACAATGATATCTATCACAAAAGGAAAAGCAACACAAAAGAGGGAATTTAGAGATCCGCGCCTCTCACTAAAGGTAGAAAATAATATGATTTTACTTGAAGTTCCAAAAATGACAAAAAAGGAAAAGATGCTTGCTGGAACTATTGCTGCTCACATTAAAAACATGATAAAAGGTGTAAATCAACAATATGTTTACAAATTAAAGATATGCTCTGGCCACTTTCCGATGAACATCACGCTTGCAGGAAAACAATTTTCTGTGAAAAATTATGTTGGAGAAAAAGTGCCAAGAGTATTGGAAATAATGGATGGTGTAGAAATAAAGATAGATGGAAATGATATTACAGTAACAAGTGTTGACAAAGAATCAGCAGGTCAAACAGCTGGTGCCATTGAATTACTTTGCAGAAGACCAGGATTTGACACAAGAATCTTCCAGCAGGGAATTTACATTATAGAAAAACCAGGAAAATAAAATTTGAAGCACAAAGTGCTTCAAATTTTGAATAAACGGAGAGTGAAACAATTTTCCATCAGTGCATTGCAGGAATGTGAAAATTTTTAGTATGAATATACAAAAATTATTAAAAATCAAAAAAGAAAAGCTGGCAAAACAGCCAGCATTTTTAAGACGAAATTTCAAGAAAAATAAGAGAACAAGAGTGTCTGGAAATTGGCGTGCACCAAAAGGATTGCATAATAAGCTGAGAAGAAGAAGGCGTGGCATTGGCCAATGGGTTATGCCGGGATATAGAATGCCTGTTGCTGTTCGCGGATGCACCAGACAAGGATTATTGCCTGTTGTTGTCGAAAATATGACACAAATGCAAACACTTGATGCAATAAAACATATTATTATAGTAAAAAAAAGTGTTGGTAAAAAGAAAAGAGTGCAGATAGTAAAGGAAGCAGAAAAAAAGAATATACAAATTAGTGGTATAAAAGACCTTGCTGGCTATGTCAAAAGCATAGAAGAACAAATGGTACAAAATAAAAAATCAAAGAAAAAATACAAAAAAGAAGCTACTAAAAAAATAGAAGAGAAAAGAGAAATAGAAAAAAATAACGAAATAAAGAACGAAGAAAAAACAGAAAAAAATGCAGATGAAACAGCAAAACAAGAACAAAAAGAATTAAATAAAATTCTTACAAAGAAAGAATAAAAAATAAATAAAGAATATACAAACGAAAATAAAATGGAACTCAAACTACAAAAAAGATTGGCTGCAGAAGTTTTGAAATGCTCGCCAAAGCGTGTTATTTTTGACAGCGAACAGCTTACAGAAATAAAAGAAGGAATTACAAAAGGGGATATTCGTTCATTAGTCAAGAAAGGAGCAATGAAAAAAGTGCAGATTGCAGGTATTTCGAGAAGTAGGGCAAAAGAGAGACAACAGCAGAGAAAAAAAGGAAGACAAAGAGGGTATGGTTCCAGAAAAGGAACAAAAAACGCCCGGTTGTCACAAAAGTGGCAATGGATAAACAGAATTCGAGTACAACGGGAGTTCCTCAAGGAATTACGCAACAAACAACATGTTGGCGCAGGAGCATATCACATGCTTTACCGCAAGGCAAAGGGTGGATTTTTCAGAAGTCTGCGACATTTGAGAATATACATGAGTGAAAATAAGTTGTTTGGAAAACAGCATAAAATAAAAAATGAGTAAGTGATTTACTATGTCAACAACAAGAACAATACCTTACAGACGAAGAAGAGAAGATAAAACAAATTACAAAAAGCGATTGAAGTTTTTGCTTGCAAATAAGCCGCGCTTAGTAATACGAAGATCACTCAAAAACATGATACTTCAGGTTGTGGAATATGATGCAAAAGGCGATAAGATAATTGCTTCGGCACATACTCATGAATTGAAAAAATATAACTGGGACTACAATGGTGGCAATATACCAAGTGCATACTTAACAGGTCTTTTAATTGGAAAAAAGGCAACTGCAAAAAAATATAAAGATGTCATTGTTGATTTTGGCCTGCAAAATCCAATAAAAGGAACAAGGCTGTATGCAGCAATAAAAGGAGCGATTGATTCTGGCTTGCAGATTGTGCAAGGTGAAAATATTTTTCCAAAAAATGATCGTGTAAAGGGAGAACATATTGCAAATAATCCCCTCCTCAAAAATCCAAAAGTAAAGGAAATTACAAGAGCATTTGAACAATGCAAAGAAAAAATCTTAAATGAATCAAATAAAGTTGATGGTTGATACTAATGGTAAAAAAGAAAGAAGATAAAAAACAAGAAGAAGAAATGAAACAAGAAGAAGAAATGAAACACGAAGTAGTAAAAGAAGAAATTGAATCTGAGGTAGAACCCACATCAATAGCAGCTTCACCAGATGAAGTAAACATACTATCAGAAACAGAGATCAAAGAAGTGGAAAAGGAGAAAAAGCCTGCACAAAAAACAAATATTGAAGCATGGATTCCCAAAACAGAGATAGGAAAAAAAGTCAAGTCAGGACAACTAACATCAATAGATGATATTCTTGACAGTGGAAGAGGAATTTTAGAGTATCAAATTGTTGATGCTTTATTTCCTGTATTAGAAAGTGATTTGCTTATGATTGGCCAGTCAAAGGGAAAATTTGGCGGTGGCAAAAGAAGGGCGTTTCGGCAAACTCAGAAAAAAACAAAGGAAGGGAATAAACCAAAGTTTACAACCTATGCTGTTATTGGAAACAAAGATGGATTTGTCGGTCTTGGTTCTGGAAAGGCAAAAGAAACAGTTCCTGCACGGGAAAAAGCGTTTAGAAATGCAAAACTTAACGTATTTAAAATAGTCAGAGGCTGTGGATCATGGGAATGCAACTGTAAAACACCGCATTCCATTCCTTATAAAGTACAGGCAAAATGCGGATCAGTTAAACTAACATTAATGCCTGCACCAAAAGGAACTGGATTGTGCATTGAGAAAGAATGTGCAAAAATATTACATCTTGCTGGAATAAAAGATGTATGGTCTAAAATTATTGGACAATCCAACACAAAAATGAATACTATTAAAGCATGTGAAATGGCATTGAAAAATCTTATGGCAACAAGGATAACTGTTGAAACAAAAGAAAAACTCAGTGTCTTGCAAGGAAGTGCTGCATTAAAAGCTGCTGAAGCAATGGAATAAAAAATAATAAAAAGGACAAAAAATGGCTGAAAAAGAGATATTGAAGAAACTGCTTGTTGTGAGGGTAAGAGGAAGAGTCCGTTTATTAACAGGGATTAAAAATACAATGGATATGCTTCGCTTATACAAAACAAATTATTGTGTTGTGCTTGATAATAATCTCATAAATAAAGGAATGATTCAAAAAGCAAAGGACTACCTTACATGGGGAGAAGTAGATACAACACTTATAGAAGAGCTGTTTGCAAAGAGAGGAACAGAGTATACTGGTCCGCTAACAGATTCAAAAAAAAAAATTGAATACAAAAGCAGATATGTTGAACACAAAGGAAAAAAATATAATAAATTTTTCAAACTCAATCCTCCTCGAGGAGGCTATGGAAGAAAAGGAATTAAGACTTCATTTAATCTTGGAGGAGCAGTAGGGAATAGGGGAGAGAAAATCAATGATATTGTCAGAAGAATGATGTGAAGCTGATCGCAATGGCAACAAAACGAAAAAAGAATAGCAGACAACGTGGTTCCAAAACCCATGGTTGGGGTGCAATGAAGAAGCACAGAGGAAGTGGAAATAGAGGAGGCAGAGGAAATGCAGGAACTGGAAAGAGATCCGACTGTAAAAAACCATCTGTCTGGGCATTGGAACATTTCTACGGCAAGCATGGCTTTACTACTGTTGGAGGCATAAAAAAAATCACTGTATGTAATATTGAAATGCTTGAGCAGAAATACCACAAACTACTTAAAGATGGCATCATGAAAAAAGAGAATGAAATATGTACTATTGATTTGCAAACACTCAATATTGGTAAGTTATTAAGTAAAGGCCACCCAACAAAAAAATGGAATATTACAGTAAGACAAGCATCGTCAAATGCAGTAGAAAAAATAAAAGAAAAGGGTGGTCAAATCACTCAAACAGAGGAACACCATGGCATTCAAGGACATTCTACTTAATCTTCCTGAAGTAGCAGGTCCGACACAAAAGAAACTTGGCTTTCAGGAAAAGCTCAAATGGACTCTTCTTATTCTTGTCTTATTTTTTATTATGGGGATTATTCCATTGTTTGGATTAGGAGATAATGCGTTAGCACAGTTTGAATATCTTTCTATTATATTAGGAGCAGAATTTGGGTCAATTATTTCATTAGGTATTGGTCCATTAGTCACTTCCTCTATTGTAATTCAGCTATTGAATGGAGCAGGAATTCTTAATTTTGATCTTAAAAGCTCTGATGGAAAACGATTATTTCAGGGAACACAAAAACTTGCAAGTATTTTTTTTATAATTTTTGAAGCTGTAATTTATGTAGTAATGGGTGGTCTTTCGCCAGGAGCATATTTTAATCCAGCAACACAACAATTTACTGCACAGGCTGTTGCAGGAACAACAGTTGTGCTTGCAACAGGAATTATTCTGACATTAAAATTTTTATTGATATTCCAGCTTTTTCTTGGTGGCCTTATGATTATGTTGATGGATGAAATAATCAGCAAATGGGGCTTTGGATCCGGGATAAGCATATTTATTGTTGCCGGTGTTTCCAAATCATTATTTGTCAGAGCATTTAGTTGGGTATCCGGACCTGGAAGCGTAAGTGGAGAATTCACATATTCTTCTGGAAAAATTCCACAATTTTTTCAGGCACTGTACAATGGCGATCCACAAACAGCAATTACTGCTGCAGCATTAGTAGGAACAACAATCATTATTTTTGGTATGGCTGTTTATCTTCAAAGTATGAAAATTGAAATTCCTCTTTCCTTTGGTAGAATTAGAGGGCATGGCATTCGCTGGCCATTAAGTTTTACCTATGCAAGCAACATTCCGGTTATTTTAATTAGTGCATTGCTTGCAAACTTACAACTCTGGGCAAGACTTTTGCAAAATTGGGGTCATCCGTTTCTTGGAACACTCACAGCCTCAGGAGCACCTGCTTCTGGAATAATATCATGGATTGCGAGCCCTGGAGGAGCAAATGGAATGGTGGGGTTACTTTTAACCCAAGGAACCCTGTTCATTGGAATAAGGCCATATTTTCAGGCAATAGTATACATGTGTGTCATTATTTCAGGTTCAATTGTTTTCTCATACTTTTGGGTGCAAACAGCAGGAATGGATGCAAAGAGTCAGGCAAAAAATATGATTTCTTCTGGGTTGCAGATTCCGGGTTTTAGAAAAGATGAACGAATTTTGGAAAGATTATTGGAACGATATATTACTCCGTTAACAATTATGGGTGGTGCAGCTGTTGGCTTATTAGCTTCTGTAGCAGATGTTCTTGGTGCACTAACACAAGGAACCTCACTTTTGCTCAGTGTCATGATTGTCTATAAATTATACGAAGAAATTGCGAAGGAGCATATGATGGATATGCATCCTGCATTGCGAAAAATAATGGAATAGTGAAACTATGATTTTTGATTTCCTGCTACAAATGCATCCAACTGTTCTTATCCTTCTTATAGGAATTTTTGTTTCAGTAATAATGGTATTTGCCTACAAATATATGACTGATCAAAGTTTGATGAAGCAACTGAAAAGCGAAATTAAAGAACTGCAAACTGAAATGAAAGAGCTTCGGAATAATCCTACCAGGATGTCAGAAGTCAATAAACGAGCAATGGAAACAAATATGAAATATATGATGCATTCAATGAAGCCGACATTGGTCACTTTTATTCCAGTAATCCTTATTTTTGGCTGGTTGAATAGTCATATTGCATATAATCCTCTGATTGTTGGAGAAGAGTTTAGTGTGGAATTAGAATTCTATGATGGAATGACTGGAAAAATTATTCCAAGTTTTCCAGAAGGAATAACACTAATAAATGGGGAAGAATATGTAATAAAAGACAATAAAATAAGATTGGTGTATAAAGGAGAGGTCGCAGGAGAATATACTCTTCAATATGCATTACAAAATGATGCAGGAGAAATACTAAAAACATGGGAGAATAAAGTAATTATCACAGCAAAGGGGAGTAGAAAATATGCAGGCCCTATTTTCACAATAAAAGATGACATCCTCAAAACAATAAAAGTAAGTAATGAAAAATTTCATCCTTTTGGTACTTTTCAGCTCTTTGGTTGGTATCCAGGATGGATAGCATTGTACATTATTATTTCTCTTGTTTGCAGCTTAAGTTTGCGAAAATGGCTAAATATTTACTGAACAAAGTAATATTTATAAACAAACTCTTGTTCCAAAGAGAAAGATAAATGTAGTACAGGGGAAAATAAAATGGTAGCGCCACGATATAGATCACGGTCAAAGCGACGAGTTTATGTTAGAACACCTGGTAGTATAACAAAAATTCAATACAGAGCACGAAATCCAAAGCTTGGAACATGTCCTGTGACAGGACAAACATTGAAAGGAGTTCCGCGTGCCTCTACAGTAAAAATGCGAACACTTGCAAAAACCAAAAAACGACCACAGAGACCGTATGGTGGTGTTTTATCCAGCAAAGCAATGAGACGTGTTGTTATTAATGAAGCGCGCGCTTTATCGCAGTTAGAATAAAATCCTAACATTCACTTCGTTCATGAAGGATTTTAGAAAAAATTATATTAAGACAAGAGAAAGATGAAAATATGGGAATATTTGAAGTAGGAAGAGTCTGCATGAAAATAGCAGGCAGAGATGCAGGAAAGAAATGTGTTGTAGTAGAAGTCATAGACAGCAAAACAGTTCTTATTGATGGCGAAACACGGAGAAGAAAATGTAATATTGCACATCTTGAGCCTTTGGAGTTGTCTTTTGATATTGAATCTGGTGCTGATAATACAACTGTTGTCAAAGCTTTGAAAGAACAAGGTATTATTTGTAATGAGAAGAAAGCATCACAGAAGCAGGAAAAGCCACGACCAAAGAAAGAGAAAGTTGTGAAGAAAAAAGCAGCTGCAAAATAAGGAAAGATAAAAAAGTGAAAACTATTTCTGCTTATCATGCAAGAATTTCCACAACTCTGTCAAATTCAATTCCAGTGCTGCAACAGGCATTTTCAACCCAAAATTCTGTAATACTTCTGGATATACTTCACCAACATATGCAATCTTTACATCAGTATCTTTATTTGTTTCTTTACCTTTTAGAATAACTCCTCCTACTCTCCCTGGTAAAAAACAGCCAAGTTCTTCATCAACAACAGCATAAGCAACTTCCAACATACGCAGAATATAATCCAACACTTGCCGTGCTTCAGTAAAACCTGCTTTTTGATGACTGAAAACAACGCAAAGTCGAACAGATTCTTCTCCAAGAGTATGTTTTTCATCATCTTTCGTGAAAACTGTACCTATTTCAAAAATTTTTTGAGGATATTCATAATTATTGTTGTGGTGCAAAGTTTGCAACAAACATGGCAGCAACCACGATCGTAAAGAATTATAATCCATACTTATAGCATCAACAATTTCGAGAACCTTATGAGGAACACGCATGTTTGTTGTTTGCATATTTTTGTCAATGAGATGAAAATTCGAAACTTCCATCATTTGCAATCCAATAAGAAGCTGAGCTATCTTTTCCTTAAAACTTTCAAAAGGATCTTCCTGCGCAATAGTCGCAACATACGGAATTTGCTCTTCAAAATTTTCATACCCATAAGCAATGGCAATGTCTTCTACAATATCTCTCTGATGCAAAATATCTGCCCTATATGCTGGTATAAGAACGCTATTTTCTGTAAGACCATATCCCATTTTTTCCACATATTTTTTTGCATCTGTTTTATTCATTTCCAATCCAAGTATTTTGTTGATATATTCCAAATGAATTTCAATTTTTTTAGGAGTAAGATCAGGTGTTATCATTTTTTTATTTGAATACTCCATCTCAATGCTGTAAATTTCTCCTCCCATGTCTGCAAGCATTGTCACAATAATATTTAATGCAATCATCACATTGTTCAAATCAATTCCAGAACATTCAATAAAAACCTCTTTTGTATCAATGTCCACTTTTCCAGTATCTTGAGAATTTGTAAAAGGAAGCATACTCAACACATTTCCAGCAGCGTCTATAAAAAAAGGATATTTTTTCCATGTTTCTGTCAGATGCTTGTATTCTTTTCCCATCGGATGAATGAGAGGAATATCAGAAGCGATAATACTTTGCTCAAAGCCAAGCGGTTTGAATTTAATTTTTTTAGGATCTTTTGCAATATATGTAACAGGAAACTGAATAAAATTCAACGGATAAATTCCATATGCAGATTTTTTTCTATTTCTACCGTGAGTTGTTGCAAGTTTTTCCTGCACATACATGATTTCCTGAATTTGTTCGTCACTAAAAACCAAATTCTTGACAATTGCACATGCAGTATATGGTCGCATAGTCACAGAACTATCAACAATCACTGTATATCCACTTTTTTTGAGACTATATTCCTGCAAACCTGTTTTAATACCTAAAAAAGAGCGCATTGCGCGTGCAAATCCCTGTACACTGAGCATATCTGGTCTGTTTGGAAAAACTTCCACAATAATCTCTTTGTCATCAATACTTTCAAGATCAGTGCCTATCATGGCAATGCGTTCTTTCATCTCTGCAACTGACAATTTTTTTCCGACAAGTGTTTCAAAAACGTGTCTGTTAAGGGTGACTGTTGGCATTGTATTTGTTTTTACTCTTTTTTGTTTTTTTCATTTCACTAAAATTCTCCATTAGCACGAAGTGCGAATGTGAGAATTTTATTTCATCCATATTTTCATCTGTTGCAACTGTTTCATATCATTTTTGTACAAATCGCGAATATCAGTAATGTGGTAGTATTCAGAAATAATTCGTTCCAAACCAAGACCCCATGCAAGCACAGGAACATCTTTACCCAGCAACGGAACAACAACTTCTGATCGAAATATGCCTGCACCACCTAACTCAATCCACTGATTTTTAATAGGGTGCCAAGCTTCTACTTCAAGTGATGGTTCTGTATAAGGAAAATAAGCAGGCCGCATCCTGATTTGTGTATATCCCATTTTTCCAAAAAACTGTCGCAGATATGCTTTGAGATTCTTTAAATTCGCAGTTTCATCAATAACAATACCATCTACTTGATGGAATTCAAAAAGATGCTTCCAATCCATTGCTTCGTTTCTAAAAACTTTTCCAACATTAAAATATTTTATTGGGAGTTTTTTGTGAAGAGTTTTTGGATATTCTCCAAGCTCTGCTAATTTCAATGCACTCAGTACAGTAGTGTGTGTTCGCAACAGAACTTTTTGTGATTCTTTTTCATGCCATGTTGTCTGCCATCCAGTACTTCCTGTTTTTGCCCCTGTTTCATGAACTTCTTTGATTTTTGCAAAATCTTTTGGTAATTTCCCTAGTGCAATTCCTTTTCCTGTCTCATCTTTAATAAAAAAAGTATCCTGCATTTGCCTGGCTGGGTGGTCTTGTGGCACAAAAAGAGAATCAAGGTCCCAGTAAGAAGTCTGAAGTAATTGTCCAGTCATCTCAACAAATCCCATGTCAAGCCAAATTTGCTTAATGTAAGAAATCGCTTGGTTCACAATGTGTCTTTTACCTCCTGAAAGATGCGGCACATTAATGCTTACATCATAATGGCGAAATATATTGTGTTTCCAACTATTGTTAGAAAGCATTTCAGGAGTAAGTTGTTCAACAAATTCTTTATTTAGATCATATGTGAGAAGTGTCAAGCCTAACTGTGTAAGATGCGCAGTCCGTAATTTGATGACATTTGTTTTAACAATATTTTTTCGTTGAGAAAGTTCAGTGAAAATTATTTTTTCTTCAGGAGATAGTTCCTTCATATCTCTTGGAAATTCTAAAGAATGCAAAAATGCTTCTTCTTTTGTTTGTTTTTTGAAAAGCAGTTGTCCTTCTGCTGTTGCATGAACAAGAATTTCATTGCCTTCTTTTTTAAGCGTGATAGCATTTCTTTTTCGAAGCAAACCAATGCATATCGTTATTTCATTCTGATCTAGGCAGCTGTTTTTTTGGACGTCAAAAATAGAAATTGGTACAGAAACACTTTCCAGTGATTTCAAAAATTGTTTTTCAGGCAATCCTTTTTCTGCATAGAGTTTTCCATTGGCATCAAGCTCAACAACCTCTTGAATTGTTTGTGTAATTAAAACAATCCCTTTATTTTGCAGCCATTGCAATGCGCGCATAACTTCTACTTCCTGCAAGCCGCTGGCACTAACAAGTTCATGCAATGTAGTTAATTTATCCAAATATGGAAGCACTTTTCGTTCTAATGGATGCAACTTTGCAATCAATGCTTCAATAGCTTGGTTCATAAGAAGAAAAGAGGTGTGAAGGTATATAAAAGTTACTTCTACTTCAACACTTTCCCTGCAGGCTTCATTTCCAACCACGCAATGTTGAAAAGATCATGCATTGCTGTTGCAAAAAAAGGAGTGTTGATCCATATACCAATATCATACGTTGGATGGACATCCTGATCATCAAGAACCATAAAAATAATTTCTTTATTGTCAACAATACAAAATCGCGCCAATGCATCTGTATGGCGAATATCTGCAACATCACCTAAATCCTTGACACTACCTATGTTCTCTTTTGTTAATGGTGCTGCAATGCGAATTTTCACGCCTCGCTTTTTGATTTTCTCGAGCGTTTGTTTTAATCCTTCAATCTTGCGAACTAATCCTTGTGCTGTTGTCATAATAATTACAGATTCTTCAGCGTTTCTAATTGTTAACTCCAAATGATTATACAAATTATGCCGTCCACGCAAACTGCCAGAAAGATCTGCTGGTTCAATAAGATCAATTCCCTGCGTGTGAAGATTAGTAAGTTCACCAACAAGCTCTGTGCCCTTCATATCTTCCAGGCGTTTGATGCGATCTTCTGTTTCTGTCTTCATATTTTTCTTCACTCGCTCAACAACTTCTGCTGGCGCTACAGCAAGGTACTTAATTGGTTTGCCAAGTTTCATCACAACAAAACCTTTCTTTTCCAAACTTTCAAGAACATCATAACTCCTGCTACGCGGTACATTTGCAATGTCACTCAACTCACCTGCAGTAGAAACTCCTCTGGATAATAATGCTGCCCAAATCTTCACTTCATACAAATTCAAGTGAAAATAACGCCGTAGTTTGCTTAAAAATTCTTCTTTTACTATCATGGTCACACCTTCCACTTTTACATACTAAAACTAATTTTTGACTCTCAAGTTAAAACATTTTAAATTTTAGGAGTAGTTCTACTATTAAAAGGTTACGTTTTTGAGTACGTATTAAGTCTATTGCACTATTCTCTAAAATTTTTCCACCACCACAGACACTTCACTTGTCCTTTTCTCTCCCCCTTAATGAGAATAAGGGGGAGAGAAAAGAGACAAGAAAGCAAAAATAGATAAAAATGGTGGCGGAAAAATTTGTGAAAAGTTATGAAGCGACTTAATACGTACTCCACAAGAAATATTTTATATAGGAAGAATTTCTCAACGATAATGACAATAATAAATAGATACAACAGACAAGAAATACTCCCTGAAATTAGCGAAAAAGGACAGGGTATGCTGTGGAAGAGAAGTGTTGCAATTATAGGTATTGGAGCATTGGGGAGTGTCACTGCTTCTTTGCTGGCAAGAATTGGTATCAGAAAACTCCTTGTTTGGGACAGAGATATTGTTGAAAAACATAATTTGCAGAGGCAGATGATCTTTACTGAAGATGATATTAACAAACCAAAAGCAGCACAAGCAACTGCATATATGCAAAAAGTCAATAGTGAAATAACTATTGAGGCAGAAACAACAGAACTCAATCCTGAAACTATTCATACACTCAAAAACTACGACCTTATCCTCGATTGCACTGACAACATGGAAACCCGCTTTTTGATTAATGATTTTTGTGTCAAAAATAAAATTCCATGGATATACTCAAGTGCTGTAGGAACAAAAGGAAGACTACTGACTATTGTGCCTGAAAAAACACCTTGCTTTCGTTGTCTTTTTTCTCATCCAAAACCAGGGAGTTTAGAAACCTGTGATACAATCGGTGTTTTAAATACTATCACAACAACTATTGCTGCACTACAAGTGACAGAAGCAATAAAGATACTGACAAAACAAGAACCAACAAAAGAGCTGCTTGCATATGACGTATGGACACAACAGCTTGATAAAATTCGTGTCAAAAGAAAAAGAGAATGTCTTTGTTGTCATAAACAAAAGTTTGATTTTCTAGTTGGGAAAGAAGAAATAGCAACTATAAAACTTTGTGGTCAAGGAAGAGTACAAATAAAAGGAAAAAAACCAAATATGGATGAATTGAATAATAGATTGGAGAAAGTTGGAAAAGTAAAAATCTCCTCGTATGGAATATATTTTATCAGCAAAGAAACAGATTTTTTTTTGTTCAATGATGGTCGTTGTTTAATAAAAGCATGGACAAAAGAGCACGGAAAGTCATTGTATGGAAAGTATGTTGGGAATTGAAGCAAGATGAAATAATAATTTAATTCCGATCCTTCTCCATCATATTTTCAATAACACGAGCAGTGTGCTCTGCATTATCAACAATGGTTTCTAATGCTTCGTACAAATCTTTGAAAATGATTAACTCTCGAGGATCTCGCTGTTTTACTGCAAAAAGATCTGCCATTGCAAGATAATACACATAATCAGCTTCTCGTTCTATGCCATGAATTCGAATAATTGTTTTGTTAATATGAGCAGGAGCATGAAGTTGCTGCATCAGTGCATGAACTTCCTTACAAGCATTATTCACCAGGATGGCAAATTGCTGAATTTCATCTGTTGATTTCAACAAACGAAGTAAAACAATACGCCGAGAAACATCACTAATACCATCCATAAGTGTTGCAAGCAACGATGATGCTCCATGAAGTGTTTGCATATGAACAACATTTGTATTAGAACGATTGAGACCCATGATAATAATATGACTTAACTCATCGCAGCGATGCTCAAGTTCTTTAATATCAGCTACCCGTTGTCCACGCTCTTGATCAGAAAGTTTGTCATAAAAATCAACAAAATCTTTGAAGATAGTTGCGCCGCGTGAAACCTGACTACTGAGCTCAACGAGCATTCGAAAATATTTTCTGTCATCAGTTGGAAACAAAAGCTGCATAAGTTGATTCATAAAAAATATTTGAGAAAAGCATCTATAAAAATGTTTTTATTCTCGGTAATTTTGTTATGATGTGGTGTCGAAAATGGAAGATTTACACAAAGTATATATACAAACCAAAAAGCTAAAAAGAATATTGCATTTGTGAGAAAATATGGATAAAGTATATTCAACTAAAGAAAAGCAAAAGAGCAAAATAACGCATAAAAGAATTCCTGTCACAATCATCACAGGCTATCTTGGCTCAGGAAAAACAACATTATTAAATCATATTCTTACAAATAACAAAGGAACAAAGTTTGCAGTAATTGTTAATGAATTTGGAAAAATTGGTATAGATAACCAGCTGATCATAAAGACAAAAGAAGATATTATTGAATTAAGTAATGGCTGTATCTGTTGTCAAGTACGAGGAGATATTATTGCAATGATTCTCAAGATTCTGAAAAAACACGAAAATATGGAGCATCTTATTATCGAGACATCAGGAGTTGCAAATCCAATTCCAGTAGCACAGACATTTTTTCTCAAAGAGCTTCAAATATTGACAGAGCTTGATGCTATTATTACTGTTGTAGATGCGGATCATTTTGAACAAAATCTCAAAAGAAGCAATGGAGAAGATCAAATAAAGGCAGCAGATATTATTCTGCTGAACAAAAAAGATGTTATTAGTGAAAAGAAACGAATGGATATCAAGAAGAAAATAATAATGTTGGTACCTCATGCACGGATTATTGAAACAATACAAAGTCAAGTACTGCTTCCTTTGATACTCAATATTGGACAGTTTGATGTGAAACGATTCTTAAATAAGAAAGGAAAATGGAAGCAAGAAGATCATCTCCACGATGAGTTTGGCAATCATATTGAGAAAGACGGAATTATTTCCTTCATGTTCAAAGCAGAAGGGCCGTTTGATCTTGTAAAATTTCAGTTGTTTGCACAGCAGCTTCCGGAAAATATATTTCGAAGCAAAGGCATTATATACTTTAATGGATTAAATACAAAAGCAATCTACCAGCAAGTAGGAAGAAGAATTGATGTTAAGACAGCAGAGAAATGGCAAGGCAAGAGAGAAACACAGATGGTCTTCATTGGCAAAGATTTTGATTGCCAGAAATTAGAGCATCAGTTAAAAGGTTGTCTTGTATAAGAAAGGATTTTTATATGGTACAATTCAGTCAACATCCAATAATTGAAGAAGGAATAGATGAATTAGTATCAGAGCAGGAAAAAAAAGAACGCATTAAGAAAGCTTTAGAAATACATATGTTGCAGAATCGAGAAGCGCATATGGCTCCTCAAGCTCAAACATTATTTTCTTTTACTCAAGGAGATCCAAATGCAGTGATTGGAAAGATTCATCAATTTGACCAACAAGCAGGAGAAGAACCAAAAAAAACCATTGAACAGCAGAGGATTGAGCAACAGCAACAACAATGGCAAAGCAGTGAGCAAAAACATCAAGCAGCACCAGTGAGAACATGTCCATGCTGTGTGCAATTTTTGCAAAGCACATTTCATATGAGCGACAAGCAGGCAAATGAATTTATTGGTGGTGCAACAGGCTCTCCTGCAACATATGGAAGCAATGCAGCAAGCGAAAATTATGGCAGTGGAGCTCCTTCTGGAGAGTATAGTGGTGCACCTTCTGGAAATTATAATAGTTCTTCTGGCATTGGATACAATCCAAACAGCTCTTCAAAAGAAGAAAATGATTCAAAATATGAAGGGCAGAAATTAGGTTATGAACCTTAAGAGAATTTTGCATGTTGATTTTGAAAGCAAGGAAGAAATTGATAAACTAATAAATGAAAGCCACTAAAATTTTACGATAAGGCAGCTGACGTTTTTTCTTTTCCTCCAAAACATTTTTAACTAAAATAACATTTTCTTCAGTCATGAAATCAATCCAAATTGCCCCATCAATCTTAGCCCTCGAAAACCTGAACAATCTTGAATCAGAACTCTACACACTCGAGCAAGCAGGAGCTAATATTATTCACATTGATGTGATGGATGGCATCTTTGTCGAAAACAAAACTCCATTTCTTGATCCTGCAACCATTGCAAGAGTCAAAAGTGCAACAACTCTTTCAGTAGATGTACACCTCATGGTGCAAGAACCAGAAAAATATGTTGATGGCGTCATAAGTGCAGGAGCAGATATGATCTCTCTTCATTGTGAAAGCAATGGAAATCATAATGAAACAATAAAAAAAATACAAAAAGCAGGAAGAAAAGCAGGAATTGCAATAAATCCAACAACAAACATGGAAAAAGCTCTTCCATTTTATGAGAACGCAGATTTTATTCTTGTCATGACAGTTGTTCCTGGTAGAGGAGGTCAAGAATATATCGAAGTAGTGAATGAAAAGATACAAAAATTAAGAGCATTATTTCCAGAAAAAGATATTGAAGTTGATGGTGGTCTAAAACAAGCTACTGTACATCTTCCAATAAATGCAGGAGCAAATATCATAGTGAGTGGTACAGGTATTTTCAACACTCAAAATTACAAAGAAACAATACAAAAAATGAAACAAGCAATCATTATTGGTGCAGATCACGCCGGTTATCAGTTGAAAGAAAAAGTAAAACAATGGCTGGAAGAACAAAAGCAAAGTATTATTGATGTAGGTACAAATTCTGAAGAAAGTTCTGATTATCCTGATTTTGCAAAAAAAGTTGCAAAATCAGTAAGCAAGGATGCAACAAAAAAAGGGATTTTAATTTGTGGCACAGGAATTGGAATGAGCATTGCTGCAAATAAATATGAAAATGTCCGAGCAGCGCATGTTACTTCTGTATATGAAGCAGAAATGGCAAAAAAGCATAATGATGCGAATATTCTTTGTCTTGGTGCAAGAACAACACGTGTAGAAACAGCAATACAATGCATTGAAAAATGGCTTTGTTCTGAATTTGAAAGAGGAAAGCACGAAAGAAGAGTTGAGAAGATTGAATCTCACTAATTATTCTCAAATCCATGAATAAAAGAGGAGCAGTAAATTTATAAATTGTTAGTTTTTCTTTTCATGATATGCGCCGGTAGTCCAACGGCTAGGAGTTCCATATGCGAAAGTATAGGAACTAGCAAATAGAAGCCTTCCAAGCTTTTGATCTGGGTTCGAATCCCGGCCGGCGCATTTTTTATTCATTTTTTGAATTCTTAGAAGATTCTTCTGTGTTTATGTTCGATGTTCCTGTATAAAGGTTTCAATTCTCTGGAACTTCTATAACTATTCTTCTTTTATTTTCAGGATGCATATACACTTGTGCTCCTTTCTTGAGCTTGAGAAAGTCTATCATCTTCTTATTAATAACGAGTGCAAGAGAGGAGCCTACTTGAATGACTGTTCCATGTGCATCAAGGTTCCAGAGTCCTTTTTTCTTTGCAACTTCATCAATTGCATCGGATGTTTTTTCATCAAAGATTTCTTCTCCACATTTTGTGCATACTTCTGCTGGAAAAAAGCCAAGGCTTTCTCCATAAATTTTGAATTCTACTTTTTTCTCTACAATCTTTCCACTACACTCTTCGCAGCTTGTTCTTTTCATGTTGACACCATTTACTCTATAAACACAGTTTTTATTTTGTAACAATTCTCTCCAATCTTTTTATATGCTACTTTGATATATGTGAACGATGCTAAATAACCCTCTGTTTGTTTACTCTTTGCGCCGCGTTCAATTGCCAGTTTTATTTGTTCTTTCGTTATGCCATGAATAACCATCTTTTCTTTTGCATGCTTTGTTAAAATAATCTCAATTTCAGGCATATATATCTATTATAATGAATACTAATATATAAAATTTGTGGTGATTTTTGATGTGCCTGTGTAAAGAAGAATTGTTCGAACTTACCTATTTTAGTATGCTTGGCTCAACGGTGCATTTTCTCAGACGATAGACTTCTTTTGACTCAAAATTCTTCGAATTTTGCACTTCGTGTCATTTAACACCGGAAGCCGTCCCACAATTCTTTTGAGAACAACACTTTATTTAGAAAATAACCTTCATCTTCAACTCATTCGCCACTTCCCTTTCTGCCTTCCCAAATACAATCTTTTGCGAAATTGTTATTGCAGTCAAATCATCAAACGCTTCTTCTAACAATTTCTGCTTCTCTTTCTGGCAATCGATAGTTAAAATTTTGATAGGTTCTTTCAATGATACATTTTTCTCTGATTTTACTTTGCGCACTGCACTAATTATTGCAATAATTATATCACCTATCTTTTCATCTTCTTCCTGTATTGCTTTCATATCTGCCTTTGGCCATTTACTTATATGAATACTCTTGCACTTTTCTTTCTTTGCAAAATATTCCTGATACACTGCTTCTGTAATATGCGGCATAATTGGTGCCATTAATTTTAAGACTGTCAAAATTCCTGTATACAAACAATATTGTGCGGCCATGCGTGCATCTTTTCCTCTTCTCTCTGGAT
>JAHFMP010000082.1 GCA_023267795.1 Candidatus Woesearchaeota archaeon
TGTTTTTTCCATGAAATATTTTTTGATGGAACAGATATAAATAATTTTGGTTTTCAAAAGTTTTCAAAAAACAAAATGAATAACATAGTGTGCAGCAGTATTATAAATATAATGATAGTCAAGATTTGTAATAAAAGGAACAGCATAGATTCCTTCAGCTGTGTTTGTCCATGGATTAAATGCACCTACAACTGCAACAAAAAAAGAGAATAATAGTGCTGCAAAAAATACTTGTTTCCACTGCGGAAATTCACAATAAAACAAAACAGAATAATAGAACAAAATAGGAGTTAATGCAAGGAAATATCTGCTTCCATACGATGCACCGCCATAATTGACAGTGTACAAACAATAATATGATAGTATTCCTATAATTGCAAAAAGAATGGGGAGTAATGAATAGTCCTTTTTTTTGAAAAAGCAATACAAAAGAAAAAAGAAACCAAAAAAAAGAGCAGGAGTGTAAGAAAATAATCCTCGAGATCCAAAAAGATTATTGAAAGAATACAGCAACAATGCCTTCAATGATGCATGGTTATAAAATCCCGGAAGATTTGTTTCATTTTGCCATGAACCTTCGTAGGCAAAATAATCAGGATGTGCGTATGCTGGCAAAAATGGATTGCCTAAAATAAGTGCATTAAGAAAAAGATGAACACAGAAAGGAATAGCAGCTCCGAAGAGAAATAATTTTGTTTCCTGAAATGAAATTTTCTTGAAAAAAAAGAAAAAAAAGAACAACGATACAAAAAAGAAAAATCCTGCGACAAGATCAAGCCCTGCAACAAGGCCAAGGAAAAAACCCAGAAGGAAAAAATTAGTTGTTCCTGTTCGTTGATAGCGAAGAAATAAAACAAATGCGAGAAACAAAAAGAGTGCAGTAATGCTGTGATTATTCAATGCTGTTGCATAACTCAAAAGTAACGTGCAAAAGCCAAGAGCAATAGTAAAAAGCAACGCAAATTTTTTGTCAGCTACTATTTGTATTTCCTTATAAAAAACAACAAGAATATATGCTGTTCCTGTTCCGGCAATGAGCACTTTAAGAAGATAGGTGCTCAGGCCAGGATAAGCATCAAATGTAATTCCGAATGAATATAGCAGAAAATAAACAGGTGCAGATAGAAATGCAAAAAGAGGTTGTTTGTCTGAATAGAATTTTCCATCAACAAGAATCATGTCTCCTGTGATAAAATAAAAAGAGAGATCATTCCATGCAAATGTTTTGTATTCAACCAGTGATTTTATTGTGTTGAATCGTGATGCTTCATTGTCTCCATAAGAGTAAGGCTTTGTTATCAGCGCAACAATAAGAACATAAAAAAAGAAAATGAGTAAACTATGACTCCTCTTCACTCTTCCCAACCTCAACCTTTTCCTCAGTTTCCTTCTTTTGATATTTCGGTCTTTCACCAACTCTTTCAATATATCTGCATTTTGGAAAAGTACTACACCCCAAAAATATTCCATAAACTGATTTGCGAACAATAAGCGGACTTTTACAGGTTGGACATTTCTTCTCTGTCTTACCAGATTCTAAATCATGAATATCCTTAGAACTAACTCCTTCATGTTTAGAAGGACAATCTGTATTCAAACACAATTCCTGAGGCCTTCGCGCTTTCTTAATTACTTGAATAATCGGCATTCCACAAACAACACATTCTTTTTTTGTTGGTTTCACTAAACCACCAACAGGCAGCTTGAACGTTCGCTCACAATCAGGATATTTCGAGCATGCAATAAACATTCCAAACTTTCCTTTCTTCAACATGAGTGTGCCATCATGTTTACACCTTGGACAAGGACCGATAGTAGAAGCAATTTCATACGCTTCACGATTTGCAACAATTAATTCTTCACCTATTTTTTTGTCATGCTTCTTGAAGACAGTTAAAATCTTTGACAGCACATCCTTTGCTTCTTCAAGCACCTGGACTCCTTTTTTCTTACCTTCCTGAATCTCATCCATTTCTTCTTCAAAATGTCTTGTTAATTGCTGATCTAAAATAGAAGGACAATATTTTTCCAGCGTTTCCACTGTTTGTATTCCTAATTTTGTTGCACCAAGAGTTGTCTGGTCAACATAACCCCTATTAAACAGTGTTTCAATAATAGATGCACGTGTTGCTTTTGTCCCAAGATTTTGTTTCTCCAACTCTTTGATGATAGAGGCAACAGTGTATCTTTTGGGAGGCTGTGTCATCATGTCATGCTTAAGAATATCTTTAACTTTGACATGATCTCCTTTGTCAACAAGAGGCATCTCCAATTCTTCAAGTTTCACATAAGGTGCATAAAATTCATGCCATCCTGATTTAATAGTGCGTGTTCCTTTTGCAACAAATATTTCTTTATTCACATCAATGTCAATAAAGTTTGTCTCGCGAAGTGCAGGGTCAGAAAATGTTGCCAAAAATCGTTTCACAATAAGATCATATAATCTGTGCTTCTGCCCATCGAGATGAGCCTTTATGCCAGTAGGATAAATAGCAGGGTGTGCAGGATCTGTTTTTTTACCATTATTTGGCTTCAAAGAAGATTTGGACAATAATCGTGCAGCAAGTTCTTTATATTCTGGATTTTTCACAAGCGCCTGCAATAATTTTTTATAGCCCAACTGTTCAGGCAATTGCTGCGAAGAAGTACGAGGATAGGAAATTAATCCTGATAAATACAAATCCTGTGCAATCTCCAATGTTCGTTTTGGCTGATATTTCAAACAGCGAAAGGATTCTGTTTGCAATGTAGTCAAATCAAAAGGAGTAGGTGCTGATTGTTCAAATTGTCGTTTTGCAATCTCAGAAATCACTGCAGGTTTTCCTTTTGTCTTATGCATAATCTCTTCTGCTCTTTTTTTGTCAAAAATTTTATCTTCTTTGTGCCATGCTGAGATTGCAACATCTTTGTGTAACTTTTTATCTTTCACACTTCCTGACAACTCAATCTGCCAAAAAGGTTCTGATTTAAAACCCATAATTTCTTTTTCACGATCAACAACTATTTTCAGCGCAGGCCCTTGTACACGTCCAGAACTTAAAATTTTAAATGAGCCAGCTGTTTTCACCGCCAGGCTCAATGCTCTGCTGAGATTAATACCATAATACCAATCAAGTTCATGGCGTGTCAATCCTGCATTTGTCTGGCCCCAGTTAATTGTTTTTTCAGGATGCTGATAAGATTGCCGCAATTCTTCTGTTGTCAATGTAGAATATTTCATTCGCTTTGCAGCATGTTCTTTATTTCCACAGCAAAATTTGAGAATGTTATACCCAATAACATCCCCTTCAATATCATAGTCTGTTGCAAGAATAAATGCAGATGCTTTTTTTGCAAGCTTTTTCAATACATTGACATAAACTTTTGTGTGCGCTGCTTGTTTGTCAACCTCAGCAGATTCTATCCATTTTACATCAAAGACAGGATACGTCCATGCTTTTTTTTCAGATTCAGTAATAGTATACAAATGTCCTGCTGCAGGTGCAACAACAATATCGTGTTTGTCATGCGTCACTTCCCAATAAGTGACTTTGCCTTCTGTTTTTTTGATTGGTTTGCCATCTGCAAGTGCTTCTGCAATCTTTTTTGCCGCACTGGGCTTCTCTGTAATTATTAACTGATAGGTCATAATTTCATTAAGAAAAGAACTACTCATATAAATATATACAGGATTCTGTATTTTCACCATAACAAAGTCTGTTCTTTAAAATAATTCAAAATTCTTGGAAGCTTGTCAATATTTTTAATAGTCTTCATGTATTTTCGCCGCATTGTTCGCGCATCCTCATGCTGCATGCCTTCTGATGCAACATAAGTAATACTTGGCTCTAACACAGTTCTTTCATTCTCAATAATTTCTGCAATTCCAAATTCAGCAGGATTTTCATATACTTTGCCACCTTTTTGCAATCCAAAAATACTTGTAGTAACCAGATCAATACAATTTTCATTCTGCTTCAAAAACGCAATAGTGTCCAAAAACTCTTTCTTTGTTTCAGTCGGAAATCCAAACATAATATAAACCATGTTTTTGATGCCTGCAGCATGACTCTCTTTCAGAACAATTTCTGCAATCTCAATTCTTGTTCCTTTCTTCATAAGATCCAAAATACGTTGATTGCCTGATTCTACCCCCCATGAAATAGTGTGCAATCCAGATGCACGCAATTCTTTGAGAATATTGGCAGAATTATTAATATCTATGAGATCTTTTGTTGGTCTTAATTGACACCACCACTGCACTTTCAATGGTTTTAGCATTGCAGCAAGTTCTATTAACCTGTTTTTTGCGATCATATCATCAACAAAATATACATATTTTGCCCCACTATGCACAATTGTTTTGCGAATATTTTCAATATTATATTCTAAGTATGGAACGTCTGCAAAATGCGTGCAGAACGTGCATTGTTTGTAAAAGCAAGTACTGCATGTTTTCACAGGAATCATTTTTTCCAGAGCAAAATACTCTTCCTGCAGATAATCAGAAAAATCTGGAATAGTGTTGCAGTTGTACGCATCCTGCTCGTATTTTTTTATTGATTTTTTTAGGATTTCATGAGATTGGCTATTCTGTTTGTTAAAGAGTGTAGCAACATATTCTGTCATCTCTACTTCATTTCGCAAAAATGGACAAAGTGCTTTGATTTTGAAGTTTGCTGCAGGACCACCAACAATGCATTGAATTTCCTTTTTTTTAAGTTCCTCCAAAAGTGCTTTTACGTAAAAACATTGACTGCTGTAAACTAAACTGAATGCAACAATATCTGGCTTTGCTGAAATAATGAAATCAATCATTTCCAGAAAAAACTCCGGAGCATCACCTTCGACTACTTTCCAATTGTTTTGAGAATATATATCACGTGATTCCTGCAGCTGTGTTTTCAAAAGGTTTACGTAGCTTTGAAGATTGTATGGCTTTTTGTTTTTACACGCATGAAGCTGTTCATAGAAATGTGAAAATTTCAAGCAATGAAATTTTGCGTTCAAATCTAT
>JAHFMP010000083.1 GCA_023267795.1 Candidatus Woesearchaeota archaeon
AAAATGAGGTGAATTGTATGCCACAAGCACAAGAATTTTATGATGTGAAGACAAAAAAGAAGTTTAAGACAGACAAATATAGGCTTGTTCAGAAGGGCGGCCGAAATTTTATTGTAGCAAAATCAGAATCAGGTCCTCATGAATGCTGGAGAGTTGTTTCAAAGGAGACTGCTGCAAAGCTCAAATAATTTTTCTCTGTTTTTTCTTTTTTTATCTTTCTTTTATTATTTTGACTATTTTTGTCATAGTAAACTTTATATTTGAGTAGGCATGTATTTTCTTATATGCCAAAGAATGAATCGCACGTGAACGAGAAGTTTGGAAAACAACAAACCACGAAAATTACCCAAAGCATTAAAGAAAACACTGCTGTCGTGGGAAAAAGTTTAGTACAGGGCTCTGTTATGGTGAGCCAAGGTGTTGAAAAAGGAATAAGCAGCTTTAAAAAATTTGTGAGTGCAACTGCAAAAACATTCCATCTCAAAAAACCAGATTTTCATCCTTTAGATGAACTTGAAAAAGAAATGACGCCATACCTTCCAACAGAACTTGCGAAACAATGGTATTGGAAAAACGTCAAACTCAAGCCAACAGTTGCAAAAGGAAATCTTGTTCTCAATTGGACACGGGTTTTCTGCTGGCATGATGATCCGTTTAAGCCAGAAATTCTATATCCTATTGATAATTTTTTTGTGCTTGACAAAGAAAAAAAGTCAGCATTGAACAGATTTTTAGTGAAAAGAGAGCAATTTGGAACAGTAATTGGAGAAAAAGGATCAGGAAAAACAACATTGCTGCACTGGATACAATGGGAGCTTGATGCACATCACTCAGATGTAGCTGCCTGTTTTTTAGACTGCACAAACAAAAAGATAAGCGATGAAACAGTTATCATGCAATTGATGTATCCTTTCCTCAATGTGTACCAAAAAACAGTCTCGAGGCCATTTGAAGAAATGAGTGCAGAAGAGTCTGCCAAATATATCAAAGGCAAAATCAGGGAAAAACCTTTTGTGCTGCTCATAGATCACCCATACAATATTACAGAAAAGAGTGCAGAACTATTCAATGAGCTGCATAATGCAGGAATAACAATGCAGATTATTGTTGCAGGAGAAAAAGAAGCACTAAAAATGTCACTTATTGGCAGAGGGTTGAGAGATACACTGAAGTTTGAATTAGATGGCTTTGACGTTGCAGGAACAGTACAATTTCTCCAGAAACGCATTGAAGCAGTCGGAGGAATTGGAACATATCCTTTTGACCAGCAAACAATAAAAATCATACACGATCATGCAAAATGTAATCCACTGCATATTCTTGAACTTGCAAAAGAAAAGGTAATTCAGCTTTCAATTGATCATCAGGAAGAGATTGTCGCACAGCAGCAGGATATGGAAAAAAAAAGACAGGAAGAAATACAAAAAAAAATACTTGAAGAAAAACAAAAAAGACTTGACGCACGAGAAAAATTACATTTGCAGCGAGAAGCATTGCGAAGAAAACACATGGAATTGACAGAAAAAGAGCGAAAAGAGGAAGAGGAGCGCATTGCCTCAGAATTAAGAAATGAAGACGCTGCACTGGAAAAGATTGATGAAGCCATCGGTTCAATTATAGAGAAAAAAGGAGAAACAAAAAAAACAAAAGCAGCAAAAACAGAAAATGAAGAAGATCATAATCTTGCAAAAGAACTTGAACAGGTATTTGCAGAAACAGAAAAAGCACAAAAGAGCGTGAAAAAATCAGCAAAAAAGTAAATCATAAGGGATAATTATATGGAATACAAAAAAACAATTGGCTGGCAGATATTTTCCCATTTCAAAAAATGGAGAATAATGGGAAGCATGCTTTTCTTTGACGTGCTTTTTTTTGTCTCTTTATTTTCTGGAGCAAAAATATTTGACATTATTTTTTTACAATATGAAACAACAATTGTAGGAAGCATCTGGGGATATCTTCTATTCATTGTTTATTTTGGATGGATTGTATTTGCATACTCATTCTTCAAGTACTGCACGTTTGATTCGTTAGAGCAGCTGGCCAGTGCACAAAAAAAATTTGAGTTTAACGCACTTTGGAAATTTTATGTATATAATTTAATAGCACTAAGTGTATTAGGAATTGTGCTTCTTGCAGTAATCATGTTTTTTTCAGTATCTTTAGTTACTGTTATCAAGAAACCGTCAATGATAATCTTCTATAGTGTCTTTCTTGCCGGCGGATATATGTTCATACAAACAAGCCACGCTGTTTTTGCGAAAAAAAAGGAAACCCTGCTCAAAGAACTTCCGAAAGAAACTTGGAAACTTTTGTCATTGATTCGAGTAAGAAACTGGGTTGGCTGGAATACCTGTTTTCTGGCACTTCTTATTATTATATATGCAACTTTTTTTTTTGCTGTTGCATCTCTTATGCAAAAAGCAAGTATTGACCAATCCTTTATGCAAATATTTTACATTGTGAATGCCGTAATTTTTGCCATTCTTGTTATCATTTCCTATCTTCTTATAGTATGGAACAGAATATATCTTTTTTTTGTTATTTCAAATGCCTTAGAATATTCTAATTTGACAAAAAACATAAAAAGGTAACTGATTTCAAAATACTTTTATGGCAAAACCTTCTGCAAATTGTGACATGTGCGGGAAGCAGGAGCAGCTTGTAAAAGCACTCATTGAAGGTGTTGAAATGAATGTTTGCAAAGCATGCGCCTCTTTTGGCAAGGTCATGCGATCTCCTCAATATTTTTCTCAACAAAAACATTTCTCTGCAGCAAAACAAAGAGAACCTGAAATTGTTGAGGAGATACTGGAAGAATATGCAATTAAAATCAAGCAAGCGCGTGAGAAGCGAAAATTAAATCAGGAAGAATTTGCAAAAATGTTGAATGAAAAAGAATCTGTTCTTCATGCTATTGAAGCTGGAAAACAAAAACCAACTTTTGTGCTGGCAAAAAAGCTGGAAAAAATGCTCGGAATTACATTGATTGTGCAAGTGAAAGAAGAAGTTGTCGAGCAAAAAAGAAATCCAAAAGGATTGTTAACTATTGGGGATTCGATGATGCGCAATCCTTCTAAGTAGAGAAATCATTAAATCTTTTCCTGAAACTCATACAAAATTGCTGTGCCGACAAGAACAACAAGAACCCATAGTGTATAAAAAAATAATTTAATTTCAATAACTTGCGGGCTTGTTTTTACAGCAGTGACGAACCCAGTAAAATCAGACCATTCATTGCTTATGCTGTTGCTAATCGCGCTATTACCTACTGTAACAGCCATTCCAGTGATTCTGTTGACGCTGAGCTCTGTCGCATGATAACTCACAATAGTGCCAAAGAAAATAAAACAGAGCAATGCAAGAGAATAAGTGAATTGCTGAAAATAGCGCCTTACTTTTTCTTTTTTTTCAATATGCGTCAGAACCAACTGCTCTAAACTCATTCTCTCCCTCTTTTTACACTTTTTAAGAATAAACTTCTATTTAAGCGTTTTGAAAAAGGATAAGACAGAAAAAGGATAAATAGCAAAATATATATAGCATCAGCGTGTGAATTTTTCAATGCCTATTTCTCCACAGCAAAAAGATGTACATAACACAGAGCATCCTGCAAAAAAGCTATCCTTTGCACGTATCCAAAGCCCAAGTTCTATCAACACCTACAAACAATGCCCACGCAAATACTATTACTCCTACATCGAAAAAATTCCAGGAAAGTCAAGCATTCATTTGACAAGAGGAAAAGTTGTTCATTCTGTATTGGAAAATTTCTTCAAGATTGACATTTCCAAATTGCCAGAAGAAAATTTCATGTTTGTTCTAAAGGTATTCATAAATGACATATTGGATCATAATTGGAAAAAAGCAAACAATGAATTCAACACTCTTTCATTAACAGAGCAGCAGATTGAGTTCTATCACATTGAAACAAAAGACATGATCAACAATTGGTATGCAAATTTTCTTAGAAAGTTAGCTGTAGAAATGCAGCAGTATCCGTTAATTCTTTCTTTTCAGAGGCTCACTCCTAAAGCAGAGGTCGAGTACAAATCAGCACAATACGGAGTGCGTGGATTTATCGATGCAATTCACGAAAAAAATGGTGAAATTATTTTAATTGACTACAAAACCTCAAAATCACCAAAAATAAGCAATGAATACAGGTTACAGCTTGGCTTGTATGCACTGATGTATAACGAAACCCATAATCGTTTGCCTGACAAAGTTGGTATTGATTTTTTGAAATTCGGTGAACAGATTATGGATGTGGATGAAGAACTTATTTCTTATGCAAAATTTGAATCAGAATTGATTCACATTAATACAACAACTACAAAAAAAGAACAATATCCAATGAAACCTGGCCCATTATGCAAATTCAGTACAGGCCAGTGTGACTATTATGAGAAATGTTTCGGAAATTCAAGAAGACAGTTGGGATGATTTATAGAGAATTTTGAATAATTATCAAATTATCACAATAATTCAAATACATCCTCTAAATTCACCATTGGCTTGTCCACTTTGTTCTTGTCATCAATGCCAATTCGAGGACAAGCACTGTTTACCCAGCAATCAACAAATGAAAAATTGTTCATCTGCACAAAATCAACTGTGCCGGAAAGCATCAAATAAACCTTCTTTCCTTTTGCTTCGCATTTTTCCTTGAATTGTAACGATCTTTTCAAAAATTGCTGGCCTGGTTTTGTGGAGATAATAATTCCAACAGTATCTGCCTCCAGAAATTTCAAAATTGCTGCTTTATGGAGCTTCACTGCCTTGTCAATATCTTTTCTATCAAATTGCTTCATTTGTTTTGTGTAAGGGTTATAACAGTAAATAGGCTTGTTGTTTTTTATGGCAATTGCCTGCGGATGAAAGAAACCATCGCCGACATACAAAAATGCAGGCACTGGATAATCAAGATATTCACAGCCAAGAATTTGCCCGGCGACCTGTGTATGTTTGCCTTTC
>JAHFMP010000084.1 GCA_023267795.1 Candidatus Woesearchaeota archaeon
ATTTTATTGAAACGAAAAAAGGAGAAACACCTGCGATGAAAGAACAAATTGTTCAGCGAAAAATGAAATGGAGTGAGATTTTGCATACAAGATTAACAACATCAAATTAGGTCAGTTCGAATGGTCTTTTTCTGCTCTTATTATGGAAAGTGTTGAACTATGGAAAGATTGGAAAGGTTGGTCGTATTTGAATACATTAGGGAGAGAGTTTCATGATGAACTTATTAATCTTTATGGTCAAGGATATAGAAATAAAGGAGGAGTACTTGCTGGAGAAAATTGGAGGATTGAACTTGCTAATAGATCACTTCGCAGAAAGGAAATTTGTAATGAAATTGTATGTAGAGTCCAGCCTGTTTTGTATGATATTGCTAATGAGCTTCTTACAAGTGATGTAACACTTTTAGAGAACAGAATTATAAGTTTAAAGGGAATAAATAATATAGAATCAGGTGATCTTGTTAGTGCAGCTTCTATACATTTAATAGAACGTTTTTCACGATACGATCCTGTGTTTTCTATGTCAACATTTGTTTATTTGTACGGAGCAGCAGGTATGCATAGGTATGCTTTGGATCATGCTCATTTGATCAGAATTCCTAAGAGGTTACATGGGGAACTACGAAGAGCCTTACGTAATCGGGGGGTAGAAACACCAATGATTGATGAAATGTTAGATTATATACTTCCTGAAAAACCTTATAGATCAGGAGAACGCATTGAGATAGCTCGATTTGCGTTGTTAGGAATAACAGGTTCTTACCAAGATTTGTTTGAACCACTTGAAGACCGGATCTCTATCTAAAGATACCTATGAAAGCCGTTATGTTCAGGATCCTGAGAGCGAGGGTTTGGTTCTTGATGTTTCTGATAAAAGAATGCTGAGAAAAGCTATCCAACGTGCTTTGGAAACTTTAACCCAAAGAGAAGAACAAGTATTACGAATGCGATTTGGATTAACTCAAGACCAAAATGATTTTTCTTTAGAGGACGTAGCAGCTAATTTAGGTGTAACTCGTGAACGTATTAGACAAATAGAAGCAATAGCATTAAGAAAGTTAAGAGATAGTCAGGAAGCAAAAGATTACGTGAGTATGTGTAGTGCCATCCGATTCAGTAAGTGATTTTAGAAATCTCTTTTCCACAAGAAACAAACAAGGAAGAGAAAATCTACTCATGCAAATTTATCTCATCAGTTCTCATCCGAATAATATCTTTCAATGGTGCGTTATTATAAATGTCAAAAATATGTTTTCCTTTAGGATATTCTTCATAGCCAAGAATCCACGGATAAATCTTTGCAACTTCTTCACACAAATTAAAAACATCCTGCCGATAACTCGCATGTCCTTCGGGTGTTGATCGTGTATAAATCATATACTGCATTTGATCCAAATCCATATTCATCCGCAATGTTGTCAATGTTGCCATTGGAATAATATACTGAACTTGAAATGGGAATTTCACTCGCATCTTTTTCTCTGCAGCATGTGTTCTTTCCATTGCTTCTCGAAAAACTTGCTGCACATCTTTTGGCATCTCTTTCAATTCAAATGGTTCTGCGTACCCCATATCTAATGTGTATATGCTTTCACAACGCTGATTTTTTTGATGTCTTCGCAAATCACGAACAGCGCCAACATCAGAGACAAACTCTACGCCAATATTTATCATCTGAAATGCTGAGTCTACCCATTCATCAAACCTTTCGCGCTTTGCAACTAATCGTTTGAGCATTTCCATTTGTTCTTTCTGTGTTTTTTTCTGAATTATTGTTTTTGCTTCTTCAAAAGAAATACTATTGGTATTTGCAATCACGTGACTCAGAATAAGTTCTAATGCTCCTGAATTAAAATATGTTATTTTTACTTGTTTTTTTTGCTGTTTTGTTGTTGTCTCTTGTTTGAAATCTCCTAGATAATTTCTGAACTTATCCCCATAATAAGAATTGTTTGCGGTATATTTCAGCAGCGAAGGCAATTGTTGACCTCCTGCTTTTTCAATCAGTGCTGCTGCATTTCTTATTTCTGCAAGAGGATGTTCTTTCCACGCAGCAATGTCAAATTCTGTTGATCTGGCATCGAGAATCCATGCAAAATTAGTTGGCATTGCCTGCGGTAGACAGTATCGTGCAATATCAAATGCCTTTGCTGTAATCTCACGATCGTATTTTCGTTGAATGAATGCATCACTTTTTTGTTTGTCTGCTTCTATTTGTTTTTCCTTCCATTGTTCAAATGGATATATTTTTTTGTAATATGCTTTTCCATTATCAATAAAGTAATTGTAGGCTTTTATGAGCATCTCAATTGTTTCGCAATAAAGCTGTGCAAATTCTGAATTCATAACATCAGGATCTTTGTACCAATGCGCATTATTAAAATCTACGTATCTTGTTGACATTTCGATGAAAAATGCGAGCTGATCAAAGGCAAGTTGTCGTGCAACAAGCTGGCTTTGGTTCATGCCGACAAATCCCTGCCAGACAACATTTGCAATACTTTTATGCCCATATTTTCCATACCATCTGGTGAAGAAGTCTCTTGATTTATTCATTCCTGCTTTGAGTACTTCTGCTGTTGGTTTGTAGTTTGAACTTAAAAATTCTTTAAGATTTTCTTCTCGCTGCTGTATTCGCTTCTCTTCTGAGAGTGTCGGGTCTTCTGTTAATGTTCCTTTTAAAAAATCAAGGATATGATCGCGAAAATCTTTTGGATTTCTGCTGAAATAACTTCCAAGCGCACCAAACATCTCTGGTGGAATATCTTTCACAGCATATATTGGATCATCAACAGAAGTAACAAAACGCAACAATGCCTTGCATTCTTCATTGGTATATGGCATGAAAATGTGGAGTTGTTGAGAATTTATAAAGTTGTTTTTTTATAGAGAATTTTGCTCTTTATGCAAAATTCTCTATAATTTTATACTTACTTCCATCCCATTTTCAAAAGGAATATAGCATGAAACATACTGTTCTGGATTTCTCACGTGCTCCAAATACTTCTGCAATAGTTCATTCTTTTTTCTTGAAATAATTGCTGCATTGTCTGCAGCAATCATTGTTTCTTTCTTGATGCAACTGTTCTTTTCCAATATTTCAAGCTGCTCTAAATAGTGCTCTTTTCCTCCATCAAGAAAAATAAAGTCAAATGATGCTTTTATGTTTTTCAAAATAGTTGCTGCATCTCCATACAACAGAACAATATTTGTAAGCATTGCTTTCCTGAAATTTTTCTCTGCCTCCAATCCTCGTTCTTTGTGGATTTCAATTGTTTTTATTATTCCTCCATACTCTGCAGCAGCGCTTGCAAGCCAGATTGTTGAGAAGCCGATGGAAGTTCCAATTTCGAGAATGTATTTTGGTTTATGTATTTGGACTAATAATTGAAGAAATTTTCCTTCTTCAAATGGAACGCACCAACACTTGTCGTGATTATTTTGTGCATACTGATTTATTTGTTTTAATACCTTTTCTGTTTCTTGGTTCATTTTGTATAAATAGTAATTAGAGAAAGTGTTTATGATAAACCCTGATAATGCAAGCTATCATTTCTTTCTATCTCTCCTTCAGCGCTTTCGTTGAGAATTCTCACAATTTCCCATGTGCTGTGCCAACGGCCTCTCGGATCTGTCATAATAAATGCCTGGTACTTGCTTCCTTTGGAAATTTTATAACCTGTACTGTTTTCATCAGTGATTGCTCTTGGCTTTAGTTTTTCGCTGCTTTCATTGTTTTCCTGCTCGTATGCAGTTCTCATCATTTTTTGCATTGCATTATTTGGCTCATTTTGATAATCCATTAAATTTGCACTATAATTTGGTTGCAGAAATCTTGCATATACTTGTTCTTTTAACTCGTTTGCATACATCCTTTTAATTTTTTCTGCAAGCTCAAGAATGGGATCTTTCTTCTTTCTTTTTTCATCGCTCGATTCTTCTATTGTTTCATCAGAAACTTCTTTTGCAATTGCTTCAAGTGTCTCTTCTGTTTCTTCGCTGTTATCTTTTTTCAGTGCTTCTACAAGGATTGAAAGAAGTGGAACACTTACAGAAGTGTCATGCTGGAAGGAATTATGATCTGGTGTTTTATGATTAAAAATTTTATGATCAGGAGTTTTACATTCTTTCGGATTTTGGTGTTCTTGTTCTTTTGTTCGCTCTTTTGCTTGAACCACGATTCCCATGTAAAAATACTTTTTTCTTTTACGTTTATATAGTTTGTGAAACTGATTTTTATAAACTTTTTTATATCACTACACATCAATTCTTCTCATTATGATAGAAAAACAACAAAAACATCAAAAAGAACAACAAAAAAACAAAGGAATTACTGTCAAAAAAGAAGAAAACATGCCAGAATGGTATGAACAAGTTCTTTTGAAAAGCGAGCTGGCAGATCATGCACCTGTAAAAGGATGCATGGTGATCAGGCCAGAAGGATATGCAATATGGCAGGCAATTCAGGATTACTTTAATCCAGTAATGCAGAAATATGGTGTCAAAAATGTTTATTTTCCAATGTTTATTCCTGAATCATTTTTTGAACGTGAGGCAACGCATGCAAAAGGATTCAAAGCAGAGGTTGCATGGATTGAACCAAAAGGAGAAGATAAACAACGCTATGCAATCAGACCAACATCTGAAACAATTATGTATGATGCATTTTCTCGCTGGATCAGAAGCTGGCGTGATCTTCCGCTGCGAATCAATCAATGGTGCAACATCTGCCGCTGGGAAGTGCAGGACTGCAAACTTTTTTTGCGTTCCCGTGAATTTCTTTGGCAGGAAGGCCATTGTGTGTATGAAACAGAGCAAGAATGTGAAAAAGAAGCACAAGCAATGCTCAAGGAATACAAGAAACTCTGCGAAGAATTACTCGCAATTCCTGTCATTGCAGGAAGAAAAACAGAGAAAGAAAAATTTGCAGGAGCAAAAACAGCA
>JAHFMP010000085.1 GCA_023267795.1 Candidatus Woesearchaeota archaeon
ATCCTGCCAACACAATCATCCACGATTTCACAGCATTTTATTGTAGCCTGATAATTGCCGCTGTGGCCAACGAGATCAGCATTGGCAAAATTCACCAACACAAAATCATAATCTTTTTTAGATAAAGCTGCAAGAAGTTTTTCTGTAATCTCATATGCACTCATTTCAGGTTTTGTTTCATACGATGGAACTTTTGGAGAAGGAACGAAAATGCGCTCCTCTTTTGCAAAAGGCTCTTCCACTTGACTGTTAAAGAAAAAGGTAACGTGTGCATATTTTTCTGTTTCTGCAATCCGAAGCTGTCTATAGCCGGCAGCACTAATAACTTTTCCGACATTATTTTGCACAAGCATCTGACGAAACGCAACAGGCAATTGAAACTCTTTATCATATTCAGAGAAACATACAAAAAAAATGTTTGGGCTTTGTACTTTTACACGGCATTTTTTTCCTGTAAGCATTGCAGTGAGTTGTCTTGTTCTGTCACTTCGAAAGTTGTAAAACACAACACTGTCATTTTCTTTGATGGATCCGACAGGTTTTTCGTTTTTTGCAATAATTGTTGGCTGCACATAATAATCTGTTTTATCACCACGTTCATACGCTGCAAGAATTCCTTCTTCTGCACTATTTGCAGAAAACCCTTTCCTATGTACAAGCATGTCAAATGCTTTTTGTGTTCTGTCCCAGTTGTTGTCACGATCCATTGCATAATATCTGCCAACGACAGAGGCAATTTCACCAACACCAATGCGATTGATTTCATGATTTGTTTTCAAGATATATTTGTATGCACTCTTCTCAGGAACATCTCTGCCGTCGAGAAATGCATGAACAAACACATTCTCAAGCATATTTTTCTTAGCTAACTTTAAAATAGCATACAAATGCTCTGTAGTTGCATGAACTCCCTGATCTGAAAAAAGACCCATGATATGAAGCGATGATTTATGTTTTTTACAGTTCTCCACTGCCTGTAAAAGCACAGCATTTGAAAAAAAACTTCCATCGTGAATTGCTTTATTGATCAATTCTAGCGGCTGCAAGACAATTCTGCCAGCACCCATTGTCAAATGACCTACTTCAGAGCCTCCTTGTGTGCCGGCAGGAAGTCCTACTGCATTGCCGCTCGCTTCTAACAATGTTGTAGGGTATTTTTTTATGTAAAAATTATGATTTGGAATTTTTGCGTTTGCAATAGCATTTCCTTTTTTCTGATCAGAATAACCCCATCCATCGCGAACAATGAGAACAACTGGTTTGAATGTCATTGTTCTTTTTTTAGTACGAACCTATAAATAGTTTTCCAAAAAAAATCACTTCATCAATTCCTTAGGATACTTGCTTTTATATTTGATAAACCCAAGTTCCAAGGCATTGCTATCTTCCTCAGAAATTTTCCATCCTAGCGCACCAAGATTTTCTTTGATATGTGCAATTGTTCTTGCTTTTGGAATAATTGCAATGTTTTTTGATATGCACCAATTCAGAGCAACCTGTGCCTGTGTTTTGTTGTATTTTTTTGCCATTTCATCAAGCACAAGAAAACCTCCTGCTTTTGCAAGCAATCCCATTGCCAAAGTTCGCCAACTTATCACGAGTATACCATGCTGTTGGCAATAGGGTATAATTTCTGATTCCATATTTTTGGTAAACAATCCAGCATCTCTGGCAACTAAACTATACTCAATCTGGTTTGCAACAATTTTGTGTTTGGTAAAACGCTGCGCTTCATGCAAGTCTGCAACAGAAAAATTACTCACTCCAATAAAACGAACAATGTTGTTCTCCACAAGATACTCCATTGCCCTAAGTGTCTCTATAACAGAAATATCTTGATTTGGATGATGAATAAGGTAGAGATCAATATATGCTGTCTTTAAACGCTCCAAACTTCCTTTACAAGCTGCAATCACAGCATCATGCTTCAAATGTTGTGACATCACTTTAGAAGTAATGAAAAGAGAATGTCGTGGCACGTCCTTGATTGCCTCTGCAATCAATTCCTCTGCATGGCCATTTCCATAAAGTTCAGCAGTATCAATATGTGTCATTCCTGCTGCAATGCCTGCTTTGATTGATGTAATACACTCCTTGTCATGAGAAAAATCTTTTTCAAAAGCACCGCCAATATTCCTTGTTCCAATGCCAATAATTGGAATTTTAACAGTGTCTGTCAAATTGATATATTCCATTTCTGTTACCTCAACCCATACTTTGCTTTTTTTCCAAGCGCTTCTTCTATTCGCAATAGCTGATTGTATTTTGCAACACGATCACTTCTGCAAGGAGAGCCAAATTTGCACTGGCCTGCACGTATTCCAACAGCAAGATCTGCAATAAAAGCATCTTCTGTTTCTCCGCTGCGATGACTCACAATAACATTCCAGTCATTGTTCTGTGCAAGTTTTGCAGCAGCAAGTGCCTCAGTAAGGGTGCCTATTTGGTTCACCTTTAACAAAAGTGCATTACAAGCATTTCGTTTGATGCCTTCGGCAATACGTTTTGGATTTGTCGCCAATAAATCATCACCTACAATTTGAATCTTTTTGCCGATTTCTTTTCTGAAATTAACCCAACTACCCCAGTCATCTTCTGCAAAGCCATCTTCAATAGAAGCAATAGGATATGCAGTGCAGAGATTTTTGTAATAGTCCAAAAGTGCTGGAGCAGTGTATGTTTTTGTGCCGAGTACATAATTTTTTCCGTCAAAAAATTCTGATGCTGCAGCATCCAATGCAAAAACCACATCTTTTTTCATGCGATAGCCTGCACGTTCCACAGCATGCTCCATAAGCGCAAGCCGCTCTCCAAGTGTTTTCACAGCAGGCACAAAACCTCCCTCATCTCCAACAAGAGTTCCCTGTGACCCATATTTTTTCTGCAGCAATTCTTTTAAAGAATGATAACATTCTACTCCAATCCTTAGTGCTTCTTTGAATGATTTTGCACCAACAGGCATGAGCATATGTTCCTGAACATCATTTTTCTGGCCTGCATGGACACCTCCATTAATCACGTTCATCTGAGGTACAGGAAGAAGAAATGATGTTTGTTTTGTGAGATTTGCAATGTAATGAAAGGAATGAAGTCCACTTTGGGCAGCTGCTGCTCGTGCACATGCAAGAGAAACTGCAAGAATTGCATTTGCGCCTAAAATATGTTTATCGTAGGTTTCATCCAGATGAATCAGTGCAGAATCAAGAATCTGTTGATTTTCAACATCCATGCCAACTATCCTTTCTGCAATTTCAATATTGACATGAGTTACTGCTGTAGAAACACCTTTTCCATTATAGCGCTTTTTGTTGTTATCACGAAGCTCCTTTGCTTCATGTTTGCCTCTGCTTGCTCCTGAAGGAACAATTGCTCTATACCAATATTTATTCACTTGTACTTGTGCTTCTACAGTTGGATTGCCCCGAGAATCTAAAACTTCTCTTGCTTTGAGCGCCTGTATTTTTGCCATGAATGATTTTCTGACAATCTGAAGTTAAAAAGATTTTGGTTTTGAGAATTTTTTGTATTTATGAACTTGAACAGTATTAAAAAAGCACAACAATATGCTTCGACAATGTTGCATGCAAATACCAGTGAAAATCATACAAAATTTTCCAATCAGCCTTTTTTATTATTTCTTTATAATCAACAAAATCAGGAAAGCTTACTACTACTTTTTTTGTATTATTTTTTGCATTTTTTAAAAACAGAGTATACAGCAAAACAAGATCCTGTGATTTTGTATTTTTTCCAAATGGCAATTCAGTCACGATTGCCTTGCATTTCCTGCTAAATATTGTTGCGTCCTTGACAGAAATAGGAATTTTTAACTTGTAATACTTCAGATTTTGTTTGCATTTTCCAAGCATCCATCTGCTAATATCATAACCAATTGCTTCTCTTCCAGAAAGAGCAGCTTCAATTAATATCCCGCCTGTTCCACAAAATGGATCCACAATAGTTCCTCGAATAACACCAGATAAATTAACCATTGCGAGTGCAAGCTGCGGGTCAAGTGATGCAGGATAAAGTGCTGGTCTGTACTGTGGTTTTCGATGCAAAAATGCATTCTCATTTTTCCAGAGAAGTTTGGTTGCATAGATTTTTCTACCAATAAAGAAAAAATGAATAAGTGTGGCAGGATTTTTTAAATCAACGCGAGGATGCTTGAGAGAATCCCAGATAATGCTGGCAAATTTCTGTTCATCAACACTGCCGCGGACACAAAATGTTCCAGTAATTGTTTTGTTCCAGTTGTATTTTTTCAAATCAGTTTCTAATTTTTTCTGAGAAGAAGAAAAAAGAATTTCGTATGCTGCTTTTGTAAATGCAAGTTTTTTATAATGTTTTTTTGTTTTCTTTGCATTGCTTTTCTCTTTTGCAAATTTGACAAATGCATATTTGTTTGATGTACGAACATTTCTGGCACCATAGAGTGTACAAACTTCAGCAAGAGCCAATGGCAGATGTTTTTGAGACAAGATGAATAGTAAGTACATTTTTCCTCTGTTTTCATATATTTATAAAAAATAATAATAACAAGCCTATTATAAAAAGATTTATATGTAAGAAATGTTAAAAAAAAGTTATGGGAAGCAAAGACAAGAAATTTATTTTATGGTTTAACGAATTAGGCATCGAAGATGTTCCGTTTGTCGGCGGTAAAAATGCGTCATTGGGAGAGATGTATCGATTTCTTGCAGCAAAAGGTGTTGCAATACCAAATGGATTTGCAGTTACTGCGCATGCTTATCATTATCTTATTGAAAAAGCAGGATTACAAGAAAGAATCAAAGAAATTCTCAAAGGGCTTAACACGCACAACATGAAAGATCTTGCAGAGCGTGGGCATAGAGTCCGCGAGCTGGTTCGACATGCAGAATTTCCTGCTGAATTAAAAGAGGAAATTATTGCTTCGTAT
>JAHFMP010000086.1 GCA_023267795.1 Candidatus Woesearchaeota archaeon
CCTCCACAAAAAAAAGCGCACAGATTCCTCCCATTTTCTGGAAAGGCAATTGCATATACACTTATTATTATTGTTTTACTTGGAGGAGCTGGCTTTGGATTGTTTTCTTTCTATGCATCATCAACTAATCTTGCAGGAGCTGCACACGAGGCACCTCTTCCAAACGAAGTTCAAGTGCCTCAAAAAGAAAAAAAAATAGAAAAAGAACAACCAACAGAAGATAAAGAACCCATAGAAGAACCTATGCCAGAAACAACTCAAATTGCATCTCTTGGCTGCAGCAGTTCCAGTACCTGTGATTCAGGATATGTGTGTTATGAAAAAGTATGTACTACAGATTCTGACAGAGATAGTGCTGCTGATAGTTTAGAAGAACAAAAAGGAACTGACAGTCATGACCAAGACAGTGATGATGACAGTTATTTTGATGCAGATGAATTTTCAGAAGGAACAGATGCACTTGATGCAACTAATCCTGGTTATGCATCATGCACAAGAACAACAGATTGCAAAACTGGACAAGGATGCAGTACAAGCGGCATTTGTGTGACCTGTGATGACAGCGATGCTCTGAACTACAAAAAACAAGGAATAATTCGCGCTGTCCAATATACGACAGGAAACATTGTCATGTCCACTGACAGTTGTACTGCATCAGGAATGCTCACTGAATATTACTGCAGAAGCGATGGATATTCACATTATGAAATAATAGACTGCACTAAAGAATTTGGAATCAGCTACAGTTGCAACAATGGGAAATGTGTGAAAGGGTAATGTTAAAATAACTTTAATTACATACTTTAATCTTACCTTTTCTCCACAACAAACAAACAATGATCTTTCTCAAATGGATCCAACTGCCTGTGCCAAAGAATCTTCACTTCTTTTTCCAACTGCTTCTTGACATGCTCATAGATTTTCCTTGTATCTGCAACAACATCAATTGATTTTGCTTTGACTGCAATCATCCCTTGCTTCCCATTTTTTAAAAAACAAAGATTTTTGAGGAAAATCTCCACCTGATTCTTTTGAGCAATGTCCTGAAATAAAAAATCCACTTCACAAACATACGGCACATAAATTTCCGGATGATTTGCATCTGCTAAAATAGGTGCAATGTTTTTTCTTTTCTCTGCTAAAAAAACAAGACGACGGAGCATAAAAAATGAAAACTCAACTGCAAAAATCATGCCTTTTTCGCCAACAATATCTGACAAATGAGAAACAGTTGTTCCTGTTGATGCACCAAGATACAAAACAACATCTCCTTTTTGAAGAGGCAAACGAGGAAGTCCTTTTGCCAGCGCTGCACCTATTTTTGACTTTTTTAAAGACCATTGTCTTAGCGCACCATTTCCTGAGAGATTTTCATCATAGACTGTTTGGCCCGGCAAGAGATTTTCAGTCCAAAATACCAGTCCTTTCTTTGTCTTTTCTACGTATAATCCTGTTTGTATTTCTTGAAACATTTTTTTCACGTTTTAAGTTATGTTATCTTTTCTCTGCAATAACTCTGCAACATCGCGTTCGAAATGCTCTTTGAATTTGTATCCAACATAGGGATCTCCTTTGAAATAATCCACCTTTGCTGCGCGAGCAAGTGCTCCTGCAAATCTTCTTGCAATTTTTCCTTTATTTTTTGCTTTTGCATTGGCAAGCAATGGATAGTTCACAATAATTCCATGCTTTGGACAACGACCTTGCCCTCTCATAAAACGAAACAATGCATTTTCTGCACCAAGCATCTGGATTGTTGATGATGGCATTGCTGCTAATTTTTGTAAAGAACCTGTTTTTGCAATCAACTCTGCTGCAAGCAATGGCCCTGCAAGTGCACTGAGATTTGGTGCAATATCATGAAGTGCTCCATCAATATACATTTCTAACGATATTTTCTCTGCCTGCAAAATTTGTATTTTAGTTGCAAGTGCATAAATAATATCAACATCTTTTTGCACTATATCTGCACCAATTGAAAAAGAAATTTGCTGCTCTTTGAGAATTTCTTTTCTATCTTTAGAAAGAATCAACCTTATAAACGCTTCTTGATTTTTCACTGCTTCAACTGCTTCTGGACAGTATAACGCATACCATTCCTGAACACGCTTCACTAATGGATTTATTGCTTTTTCTATATCCTTTATTGCATCACTTGCCTGCATAACTAGATGCTCTTTTCTCACAGCTGCCTTGCACGCTTTCTTTGCCTGCTCCAAATTTATCTCAAAAAATTTTTGCAAAAACTCCCTGTGCTGCGGAAAAATAAAAAAAGTTGTTTTTTTTGCTGCCGAATGTTTTTTCAGCAGCTGCGCTTCCTGCTGTGCTATATGTTTTTGATTTTTGAAATCTTCTAAATGTCTGAATAGGATTTTATCTGCTATTTTTTTGTTTTGAACAATGAATATTCCTATGCAGTTTGTGATAAGGACCTGTGTCATATTGGAGAATAATTATCAGTGATATTTATAGTTTCGCACGAAACAAAAAATATATAACCAACTTTCTCCTGAATCTATATTGTGAATACAATGCTTGCCATATACATCCCATGCAAAAACAAAAAAGAAGCAACTGAGATTTCTACAGCACTTCTCAACAAAAAACTCATTGCCTGCTCAAATCTCTTTAGCTCAACAAGTTTGTATTTTTGGAAAGAAAAATTGAAAACAAACAAGGAAGTCATTATTATTGCAAAAACAACAGAAGAAAATTATCCTGCACTGGAAAAGAAAGTACTTTCATTGCACTCATATTCCTGCCCTTGCATTAGCGCATGGAAAATAGACCACGTCAATATAGCATATGAAAACTGGGTCAAACAAGTGTTGATATAAACTCATTAAAAATTTAATGATCATTCACTACCAATACTCACTCTCATTTGTAATGTTCATACTCACAATTCGCACTGCTGTACCTTCTTCCTGTTCCTCAGCAGAAACTTCTTCATGTACTTCATGAATGACAGCAGTTGCACCTGTTATTCTCACTGCATCTTCATTGATTTTATTCAGAAAAAGCAATGTCCCAACCAAAGAGACAACTATTGCAACAAGAACAATCAATTGCTGTATCTTGATATTTTCCATCGAATCTCCTTGAAAAAGGAAGTTTATATAGTTTTCTTTACAAAAATTTTTATACTACAAAAATAATAAGCAAATCATTATCCCTACCCCAAGAAGCAACGCAAGCAACTGCCAAAGGGATTCTTTCAAAGAAACTTCCTTCTGCAACTCCGGAATTAAATTAGAACCCGCAATGTATAAAAATGCTCCTGCTGAAAATGGCAGGATAATCATGACAAATGATCCTGACGCACCAATAAATAAACCAATAATCGCTCCAATAATTGCTGTTGTTGCTGAAAGAAAATTAAACAATAATGCTTTTTTCTTTGTAAACCCTGAATAAAGTAAAATTCCAAAATCTGCAATTTCTTGCGGAACTTCATGCAATATCACTGCAACTGTTGTTGCAACTCCGACAGGAATGCTCACAAAATAACTACCTGCAATAATAAGGCCATCGAAAAAATTGTGCAAGGCATCAGCAAGGAGATTTAACGAACCGATATGTTTAGGGTGATTATGGCCTTTGTGCTGCTCAGATGCTGGAAGTCCATGACAATGATTCCAGTGAATAAATTTTTCAAGAATAAAAAAAACAATTATTCCCAACAGCACATACAAAGAAACAGCAAGACTAAATCCCTGTTGTTCCACTACCTCTGGCAAGAGATGAAGCACTGCATCACCAAATAATGTTCCTGCAGAAAGACCAACAAGAATTAATAAGAATGGTTTTTCATTTCCTTTTTTCAGGATGATAGAAAAAATACCAACAAGCGAAACTAAGGAAACAATAATAACACTGACTAACGTGTAGAATATTACTGAAACCATGTTGCAAAAGTACTGCAAGAAGTATATATAGTTTACTCTGTAGAAAAAATACCTTTTTAAACAAACACTTTTTCTATTTTTTTATGATTGATGTTCTCATTATTGGAACAATAGGCTATGACACTGTTGAAACACCATTTGGTAAAAGAATAAAAGCATTAGGTGGCAGTGCTACATACGCCTCTGTCGCTGCTTCTTTTTTTTCAAAGCCTGGAATTGTTGCTATTGTAGGAGAGGATTTCCAAGAACAGCATCGACAACTGTTATCATCTAAAAAAATTTCACTTGTTGGATTAAAACAAATCCGTGGCAAAACGTTTGCCTGGGGCGGGAAATACGAATACGACATGAACGACGCAAAGACAGAATTTACTGACCTGAATACCCTACTTCAATTTGATGCGCATGTACCAGAAGAGTTTAGAAATACAAAATATGTTTTTTTGGCAAATACTGATCCTGTTCTGCAATTGAGAGTAATTGAACAATTAAAACAGCCAGAATTTATTATTATGGATACTATGAACTTCTGGATTCAGACAAAAAAGAGTGAATTGTTAGAGATCATAAAAAAGGTTGATGTATTGTTAATGAACGATGGAGAAGCCAGAATGCTGTTTAACACCCTGAATCTTTTACAGGCTGCACAACAAGCACTAAAATTAGGTCCAAAATTTGTGATTATAAAAAAAGGTGAACACGGTGCACTGCTTTTTAGTGATGGCAAGCATTTTAATGCTCCCGGATATCCACTTGAAGTGATCAAAGATCCTACTGGCTGTGGTGATTGTTTTGCAGGTGGTTTTATAGGATATCTTGCAAAAGAAAACAAAAAAGATGAAGCAACACTGAGAAAAGCCGTGATTTATGGCAGTATTATTGCAAGCTTTAATGCAGAGGAGTTTAGTTTGGACAGGATGAACACACTGACATATTCCGAGATTGAAAAAAGATTTACTGAAATGAAAGAGATCATGGAATTTTAATTTTCTCACAGACTGATTCTCTTGAA
>JAHFMP010000087.1 GCA_023267795.1 Candidatus Woesearchaeota archaeon
TAAACGAAGATTTGCGTTGACTAAGAGATGTTCTGCAAGTGGAGCATAAGGTCCGTTTTCAGTAATTAATCTTCCCAATTCTATTTCGTCTTCAGGATGCAATAATTTATACTTCTTTACATCATTTAAATATGCATCTAAAACACCATCGTTACTTCCATGCATATTATTTCTTCTTTCATTAATAGTTCGTGCTCTATAATTCAATGCCATGATTTTAGGAATACTGTGATTTTGTTTATAAATATTCTGACATATTTTATCGCCAATTCACAAAAACCTCATCTGTTCTCAAATATGGTTCAATTATCGCTTTTTCTATTTGTAATTCATTGCCTGCATCATACATTAATTTTCCTAATACAGCAATCATTGCACCATTATCAACAAGATACTGATTTTCTGGACAATAACTTGTTGCCCCACGCTCTTTGCACATCACTCCAACCATTTGCTGCAAACGTTTGTTGCACGCAACTCCTCCAGCAAGCAATACTTTTGTCTTGCCAGTATGGGCAAGTGCCCGTTCTGTAACTTCGACAAGCATACTAAACACAGTTTCCTGTACGCTGTAGCAAAGATCTTCTTTGGAAAATTCTCCAGAAGAAAATTTTGTTTGTATGTTTGTTAAAATGCCACCAAAACTCACGTCCATTCCTTTGACAACATATGGCAAAGCAATATACTTGCTGCTTTTTTTTGCAAGCTGCTCTATTTTTGGACCGCCTGGAAATCCTAAACCAAGTAAGCGGGCAAACGTGTCTAAACAATTTCCGACACCAATGTCTAATGTTTCTCCAAAAATTCTATACTTCTCTGCTTCATAGGCAATTACCTGGGTGTTTGCACCAGAGACATACAACATAATCGGATCTTTTGCTTTTGTAAGCAGCCTTCCTATTTCCAGATGTGCAATGCAATGATTGACTCCGACAAGTGGCTTATGCAGTGTTGCTGCAAAAGTTCTTGCAAACATTGCACCAATCCTGAGAGTATGGCCAAGCCCAGGACTTTGTGAAAAGGCTATCACATCAATGTCTTTTTTTTTTATTTTTGCAATTTCAAGTGATTTTTGAAAAACAGAATCACACACCTCTACATGATGGTCTGCAACCTTTGCAGGAATAATTCCTTCTTTTTGTGTAGTGTAAATATCTTTGACGTTTGCAAGAATTTTTGTTTTATTTGCTTCTGTTTTGATAATGCCAATGCCAAATGTGTGTGCAGTAGATTCAATGCCGAGAACGATCATATTTGTAATGAAACAAGAATAATTTATAAAATTTTGTAACTATTGTAAGTATTTTGTTACACAACATCTGTTTCTTTCAAATGTTTTTCAAACTCAGAAAACGCAATCTTTGTTCTGACGAGTTTCCAATCCAAATGCTGTATAATTTGATTCATGGCTTTTAAAATATCTCCATGCGTCAGAATGCCAGATAACTCTCCTTTTCTGTTAATAACAGGAAATCTTCTAAAATGGTATTTCTTCAACAAAGCAAATGCACTGATAACATCTGCATCTTCTGGCAAAGAACGGACTGCAAGTGTCATGACATCTTCAACAAGAAACTTATGCGGTTCTTTTTCTTCAACAACAACCTTCTTGATGTAATCCCGCTCAGTGATAATCCCTACAGGCTTGTTGTATTCTTCTACAACAAGACAACTCACATTATAACGAGCCATTTTTTTTGCTGCATGGAGAAGATTTTCTTTTTTGCTGATTGTCAGCACTTTCTTTGTCATCCAATGATAGACGTGCCTAAATTCAGCTTCTTTATGTAGAACAGTACTCCCCATAAATGCTATTTGTTTTTTTGGAATATATAAAGATGTGTTACTATTCAATGATGGATATTGATAAATTTAGTAGAGGACAAAAATATTGTTCTGATTTTTCCGCCGCCCAAATACGCTCACTTGATTTTTTCTCTCCCCTCATTAATTAAGGGGAGAGAAAAAATCAAGGAGATTAGAAAAGAATAGTAGTTGGCGGCGGAAAAATCCTGAAGAACTCATAGAATATTTTTTATGTCCTCGGCTATTCCTCTTAACACATGTCTTTACACAATACATTTTTATAGAGAAGTGAATAAATGTTCTGAAGCGAGAGAGAAAAGCCTGTTTTTCTGGCTCGACTATGATGATACAGAGGTGGAAGCATGGGAAAAGAACAACTGGAGTTTTACGACGTAAAAAGCAAAAAGAAATTTAAAGCAACTGATTATCGCATTGTGAATAAAGGCGGTAGAATGTTCGCAGTCACAAAAAGCCAGAGTGGCACACATGAATGCTGGCGTGTTGTTAGCAAAGACTTTGCTGCGAAGAATAAGTAATTTTTTATTATTTTTTCTGTTTCTTTTTAGATTTTTTAGAATCGTGCATCGAGACCACTTTTTACTAGTCTGTATGCGGTTGGTATATCATACTCCTTTATATCCTGATCTGGCTTGAGGAGTAGTGGTATATCGAAACGAGCTACGTGAGATTTGCGATAACTGTTTAATAATGCTCTTGCTTGATGCAGATGGGGTATATCTAGGTCTAGTGGCATTGTATCTTCTTCTGTTGTTTGTACTAATCGAAACTGGACAATTGCGCGCAGAGGATGCCCACTTCTCTGTTGTGACGATAGATTTTGCAAATGGCGAATATATTTATCTACTACATTATCTCCCCATTGCGCATTACAATGTACGGTATATTCTAAGTGAGGATAACGATAGACACGCAAGTTATCGCATCCATTAGGATCATAAAGCAGCAGTTCACCATTTGCGACAGACGTTGCTCCAGCATCACGGATGAATCTTTCTGCAAATGGGGAAACCATATCTATGTCTTCTTCAGCACCGAGAACAATCACGCCTTTTCCTCTATAGGCAAATGCTGCCCCATAGCCTGTGACTAACCCAAACTCCACTGCCTCTGTTGGATCTATAAAATCTCGAACAATATCTGTAAAGTGACCATGAGGAGGCCAATGTTCACTGCCTTTTGCTCTGTTCAGAAATGCTCGAATATCTTCTTCTGTTCGCATAGAGTATGATTTTTTTATGTATTTATATATTTTTCCCTACTTTTTGGTGGTAGCCCTACCACTAATATAGCACATAAATCATGTTCTGATTTTTTATATCTCTGACTAACACTTCGAACTTTGACCAGACTTTTTATAAATATCATCCATGACCATCAATGCATGCAAGTGTTTATTGTATCAAAAAAAATATTGCGCAGTATCAATTAGGAAGTAAAGTAACGCTTGCTGTTGGTGATATTTATTAATTGGAGAATATTCCTTTTTGTGTTCGATGACAGCAACAATATCTGAAATAATAGCAACAGTAGCAGACTCTGCTGTGATCTATGAATCTCATGCATTTCAAGAAAGATTATCTTGTGTTAAAGAAGATCCGCCAACTGATATCTCTATTCATACATTGGATACTTATGGACAAAAAATGCGATTTGCAGCCCTTCTTCTCAATATTTCTCCTGATATCATTCAACGCTTTGGTAATGATCTTTTGCTGTGGCTCTGGCTCAATGTTGAAGAAAATCAAAAAAGAGCAATAATAGAACAATATGCAATTGCAACAGGAGAAGATGCAACGCTTCTTGAAAAAGTGCGCGTAGTATTAGAGAAACAAGGCATTCATCAGCATGCTCTGCTTTTCCAAAAAACATATGCACTATGTAAAAGATTAGAAGAAACTATTAAAGAGATAGATGACAAGGAAATACTTCGTGATTCAGCTGATACGACGCTTCTCCCACAGGAAATGATAAAATATAACGTCATAGGTGTTCAAACAGAAGGAAGAATTTTTCCTGATTTTGCAATAGGCTGGAAATATATTCCCTCTGATGAAGGCAAACAATTCAGCATTGAAATGGACATGTTTATTGGTTTTGCACTTCTTTATAGAGGTATTCCACAAGCAGTCTGCTCATTTTTTCCAATTGATATGGATACATTAACGATTTATCAATTGCAAGGAATAAATATCGAAGCTGCAGATGAGGATGGAAAGTTTAGAAGATTGGACGGACGAAAGCGTTATGGAGATAGGCCAATTGGACTCCTTGCTCTAGACTGGCAGAAGTTTCTTGTTGATTATGCAGAGCATATTGCTATTGCTCATGGTTTTTCCAGATTATGCATAAGACATGGAAAATATCATCATATGACAAAGGCACGATATAAATCAACTGGTGAACCACATTTATCTCTAGAAAGAGCAACAGAAATATATGATCATACTGCAGAGAGATTAGACTTTGTACAGGGAATTGATAGAAACTGGTATAGAGAATAACTTCAAAATGCAGGATATTGCTTGCATCAAAACCAAGTCTTATTACGTCATGAGCTCTCTTAAAACACGTATTAAGTCTCTTCTATGAAAAGTATAGAAAATTTTGAATAACCTGTCTAATGTCAAAATTCTCAATAGATGCCTTTGAATAAAACGCCCAAAAATAGATTATTCAAAGTCATCTATGAAATTTTTCCGCCGCCGAGTTCGCACACTTGTCCTTTTTCTCCCCCTTATTTCCAAGGGGGAGAAAAAGTGACAAGGAAACAAGAAAAAGAAAGGAAATGGCGGCCGAAAAAATGGGTATTAAATTAGGTACGACTTAATACGTACTTTTAACCACAATGTTTTTATAGCCCAAGGTCTTTGAATATTGTTTGAAGGAGAATTGAAGAGGAGCAATCTGCTTTATTTTCCTTGTAATATTGAAAAAAACATAAGAAAAATGAGGTGAATTGTATGCCACAAGCACAAGAATTTTATGATGTGAAGACAAAAAAGAAGTTTAAGACAGACAAATATAGGCTTGTTCAGAAGGGCGGCCGAAATTTTATTGTAGCAA
>JAHFMP010000088.1 GCA_023267795.1 Candidatus Woesearchaeota archaeon
CCCTTTCCTTTCTTTTTCTTGTTTCCTTGTCACTTTTTCTCCCCCTTGGAAATAAGGGGGAGAAAAAGGACAAGTGTGCGAACTCGGCGGCGGAAAAATTTCATAGATGACTTTGAATAACCTCGATTTTGGAAATTTTATTCGAAGGCATCTATTGAGAATTTTGACAATTTGATAGTTATTCAAAATTCTCTATAGTGCAAAACAGCATCCACAAAATTTACAAAATTACTCAATCCAATCCTCAGCATCTCCTGTTATGGACACTGTAGACCCATCTGTTAACGTTGCAGTCACAGTAAATGCAAGCTGTGTATTTTGTTCTTCATAGCCAGAAAGATCACAAAGAAGTTCCACAGTATAGGTTTCTTTGTCAGTTGTAGTAAGTGTTGTTGGATCTGTACTGCAATATATATATTCTTCAGGGAGTTCAAAGACAACACTGTCAACGCTTGCAACATCAGAAGAAGTGACTTCTATCGTCATAGTGATTGTATCAGTGCTTAATGAAATAGTTGGGCAATCAATATACTCATTTTCATCAACATCGCAGAAATTAAACACAATGTCTCCTTGCGGCAATGTTGCAGTGCATGCAGCGAGAGAAAGAAGTATGATCAAAGATAATAATAAATAGATTTTTATGTTCATAATCTTTTTTTAAGATGTTCTCCTTTATATGCTTTACTCTCTTGTCCAAAAAAGCGCAATTTTTATAAACAACTCATTAATTCAAACAATGATGGCAGAAGAAAAAGAAAGCAAAAAGCCAATTATAAATAAAAAAGCTCCACTCATAAAAAAGAAAAAACTTTGGTTTCAGATTCTTGGAGCTGAAATTTTTGGCAGAGCAGTTATTGGAGAAACACTTGTAGAAGATTCCAAACATCTCGCAGGCAAAACAATCCAATTAAGTCTCATGAGTCTAACTGGTGACATGAAAAAACAAAACATCAATATAAAATTTGTCGTAGAAAAAATAGTAGATGGAAAAGGTCTTTCCCGTATAGTTGCATATGAACTTGCACCAACATCTATTAAGAGAATGGTGCGGCGTGGGAGAATGCGTGTTGATGCTTCTTTTGTTTGCCAAACAAAGGATTGCGTGAAGCTTAGAGTAAAACCATTCTTGCTGACTACCTATGAGACAAAACGTTCTATTATTGCAGCAGTACGAAAGCAGGTAATTGCATTCATGGCAACATATATTGCAAAACAGGATTATGATGCTGTTTTCAAAGATGTAGTGAGTGGTAAATTGCAGGCATATGTTAGAGAAGCTGTTCGCTATATTTATCCAATCAGAACAAGTGAAATGCGCATGCTCACTGTTGTAAAAGATACTGTTCCTGTGACTGCACTTCCAAATCCAAACATTGACGTGGAAAAAGTGATAGAAGCAGCTGCAGGAGCAAGACAACAAAGGCAGCAGTATAGAAAACCACTTGCGAGAGAAGAAGCACCAGCTGAACAGGCACATGTAAGACAAGCTGCAGCAGTGCAGTAATTACAGCAATTAAATATTCTGTTCTTTTTTAAGAAAAAATGACATTAGTACAAATATACCAAACTTTACTCAAAGAATACGGTTCACAAGGTTGGTGGCCAATAAACAATGATTATAAAAAAAGAAACTCTTTAACGAATGAAGAAAAATTTGAAATTATTATCGGTGCAATTCTGACCCAAAATACTTCATGGAAACAAGTAGAAAAAGCATTGAATGAATTAAGAAAAAACAACTGCCTTTCGATAAAAGCAATTCTTAAAACAAAGAAAAAAACACTTGCAGCATATATCAAAAGTTCTGGTTACAATAATCAGAAAGCAGAACGGCTGAAAATTGTTGCAGCATTTCTTCTTAAGCATCCTCTTGATGAATTGCAGGCAATGGAAACTGAAAAGGCAAGAAAATTGCTTCTTTCTGTCAAAGGAATTGGTCCAGAAACTGCTGATTCGATTATCCTCTATGCATTTTCCAAACCAAGCTTTGTGATTGATGCGTACACTCGACGGATTATCAGCAGAATTGGTCTTTGTCAAAAAGATGTGACATATGAAGAGCTGCAAGAAATAATAACACAAAATATTTCTGTAGATGTTTCATTATATAACGAATATCATGCTTTGCTGGTGGAGCATGCAAAAAGATATTGTCAAACAAAACCGATTTGTGAAAAGTGTATTCTTCGCACTCTTTGTGAAAAAAATATTTAAAGAGAATTAACAGTATCACTCTTCCACAATCTTTTTAAAGCTGAAAAAAACTCTATCAACTAAACGAGGAGAAGGAATATTTATGACAGTCAAAGTAGGAAAACCAGTTCCAAATATGCAGCTGGAAGCATACGTCAATGGAGAAATGAAAAAAGTATCTTTCAGCGACTATAAAGGAAAATGGATTGTTCTTTTTTTCTATCCACTTGATTTTACTTTTGTCTGTCCAACAGAAATTACAGGATTCGCGAAAGCAGAAGCTGATTTTACAAAACTAAATGCTGTTGTTCTTGCTGCAAGCACTGATTCTGCACACAGCCACAAAGCATGGTTTCAACGAGACATGCCAGAAGTTAAATTCCCTGTTCTTGCAGATACAACACACAACCTCAGCAAAGAATTTGATGTGCTTATCGAAGATGCAGGCATTGCACTTCGGGGGACATTCCTCATTGATCCAGAAGGGATTTTACGCTATCAGGTTGTTTCTGCATTGAATATTGGCAGAAGTGTTAAAGAAACATTGCGAGTTCTTGCAGCACTGCAAACAGGTGGATTATGCCCAGTTGATTGGGAACCTGGACAGCCAACATTGAAGGTTTGATGAGAAATACAAATGTACAATAAAAAATCAATTAATCAAAAAGAGGTGAACAAAAATCAATTGTGAGCGCAGCGAACAAATATGATTTTTATTAAATGGTTGAAATGCTTTTTACTCCAGCAGCACAACATAAAGTAAAGAAATTTCCTCTTGAAGGAACATTAAAAGGAATCAGCAACAGACAAATTCAAGAACACAGAGATATCCTGTACACTGGATATGTCAATAAACTCAACGAAATTGAAACAAAACAAAAATCTGTTTCAAAAACAGGAAACGGAACTCATTCTGACTATCGTGAACTGAAATTAGAAGAAGCATTTGCAATAAATGGTGTTTTTTTGCATGAAGCATATTTTGAAAATATGGATGGCAAAGCAAGCACATGTTCTGGTGCAATTCTCAAACTCATTGAACGAGACTTTGAAAATTATGATGCATGGAAAGAAGATTTTGTTGCAGCAGCAACTTCTTCTCGTGGCTGGGTTGTTCTTGCAATAAATCTGCTTGATGGCAGAGTGCATAATTATCTCTGTGATAGGCACGATCTTGGTGGCATCTGGTGGTGTTTGCCATTGCTTGTTCTTGATGTTTATGAACATGCATACATGATTGATTATGGTGTCAAACGAGCAGATTATATTAAAGCATTTTTTGAGAATATCAGCTGGACAGCAGTGAATCAAAGAATTGAACAGATTGAAAAAATTCCTGATGTGCTGAAGCATTAAAGTTTTTGATCTTCCTGCTTTAACAACAATTGCTAAAACATTTATATAGTAGTTAAAACCACTAGTGGTTAAGTGGTTAAAATGCAAGATACAACAAGAAAGATACCTAAGGAGAGTATACTGCTGCTTGATGAACTGGAACTGCACTTTAGAAAAATAGGAATCAAGGTGAATCAGAAGAAGCTTATTGCTACAAGCGTTGCATTTGTTGCGCAGCATCAACAAGATTTCTTGCAATATATGCAAAAGAACAAAGATAATACAAAGGAGCAAACAGAAAAATTTTTACAACATGCAAAAGAGTTTGATTTTGGTAAAGATTGGATGGAGGACATTGATTCAATAATTTTGAGAAAACATCTATTTATTCTTAATAATTCCATAGCCAATTAATCTAAACCTGTTTCCTATTCTTCGAGAAATAGTAATACGAGATCCTGTTTCACAGCAGACAGGCACTTTGAGCTTGCAAGTAACTGCATTCTTTCCGAGTTTCAATACAACTCCAACAGTCACAGCAGAATTCACATTCAACATTAATGGCTCATGAAGTTTAATTGGCTCAACAACAAGCTCTTCTTTGCTTCCCACAACACGCTTCAACAAATGTACTTCTAACTCAAGATCATAAAGAACAGAAGGCAATTTTCCAAGATGACCTGCTATTGCACCTGTCAAAACATCTGACTTTACAATAGAAGGATCAAGATCTGTCAACACTGCAATAGAACCTCCTGGCTTTGCAATTTGCAATAGAGTATTGCCTGTCATAAGCCCAATAATTTTTGTAAATAATGGCTTATGAACTTTCTGATTTCTTTCCTCAACAAAATATCCTGGACGAATTTCTATCTCATCTCCTATCTTTAATGTTCCTTGAATTAATGAACCACCAAGCACTCCCCCTTTCATGTTTTCTATTTTTGAACCTGGCTTGTTGATATCAAAGCTTCGTGCAATAAGCATTCGCGGCTCTTTTGTTTCATCTCTTTCAGGAGTTGGAAACATATCTTCACTTGCTTCTAAAAGTGCATCAATATTCACCTTGTGCATTGCAGAAACAGGAATCACAGGAGCATTTTCATACTCTGTGCCTTCAAGAACTCCTTCAACTGCTCATAATTTTTCATTAATCGTTCTTTATCCACCAAGTCTATTTTGTTTTGCACTACTATAATTTTTTTTATTCCGAGAATCTGAAGTGCCTGTAGATGCTCCCTGGTTTGTGGTTGCGGGCACTGTTCATTTGCAGCAATGAGAAGAAGCGCACCATCAATAATTGTTGCACCTGCCAGCATTGTTGCCATAAGACT
>JAHFMP010000089.1 GCA_023267795.1 Candidatus Woesearchaeota archaeon
TTTGATCATAATAAGCAGTCTTATTTTACTCCTATATAATCTTTTTTGTTTTATTTATAGTTATCAAAAATGATAGGTTATTCAAAATTCTCTATAATCTCTTCATCTTTAGCAACAATGAATTACTAACAACGCTGAGACTACTTAATGCCATTGCACCACCAGCAATCATAGGACTCAACAGCCAGCCAGTAAACGGATAAAGAATGCCAGCAGCAATAGGAATCCCAAGCACGTTGTAGAACAGTGCCCAGAACATATTTTGCTTAATTTTTGTCATTGTCATTTTACTTAAGCGAATTGCTTTTGCAACATCAAGAGGATCGTTGCGCATGAGAACAATATTTCCTGTTTCCATAGCAATATCAGTGCCAGAACCCATAGCAATGCCAATGTTTGCCTGTGCAATCGCAGGTGCATCATTGATACCATCGCCAACCATTGCTACTTTGCCTTTCTTCTGCAGTTTCCTGACATATGCAGCTTTCTGGTCAGGAAGTACTTCTGCAAAAACATTGGTGATGCCTGCTTGTTTTGCAATTGCTTTTCCTGTTTTTTCATTGTCTCCAGTAATCATATATACTTCAATACCCATTCTGTGTAACTTCTGTACAGCTTTAGGTGCAGTTTCCCGAATAGTATCTGCAACAGCAATCAATCCCATTACTTGTTTTTTGTCAGAAAGCAGCATCACTGTTTTTCCTTCTTCTTGGAGCGCTTCAACATTTTTCACAACAGCTTTTGTTTCTATTTTTTTTTTGTTCATGAGTTTGAGATTCCCAAATAAATATTCTGTTGCATTAATTCTTGCAGTAATTCCATATCCAGGAATGGCATAAAAATGAGATGATTTTTCCAATGATATATTCTTTTTTTTCGAATAATTGACAATTGCTTCTGCTAAAGGATGTTCTGAGTTCTGTTCAATGCTTGCCGCAAGCTGGAGAAACTGTTTTTCAGTAGTTTTTCCTAATGGTATAATCTCAGTGACTATTGGTTTGCCATTTGTGATAGTGCCTGTTTTATCAAAGATGACTGATTTGATTTTGTGTGCAGCTTCCAGCGCATCTCCTCCTTTGATAAGAATTCCTTTTTCAGCTCCTTTGCCAGTACCAACCATGATTGCAGTAGGAGTTGCTAAACCAAGAGCGCATGGACATGCAATAACAAGAACTGAAACTGAAGCAATCAATGCAAAAGCAAAACTTTCTCCTGCTACAAAATACCAGAATAGGAATGTCAGTATGGAAATGATAATAACTATTGGAACAAAATATGCAGAAACCATATCAGCAAAACGCTGAATTGGCGCTTTTTTTCCCTGTGCTTCTTCAATGAGCTGAATGATTTGCGCAAGTGTCGTATGCGCGCCAACCTTTGTTGCTTTAAATTTGAAGCTGCCTGTTTTATTGATCGTTGCGCCAATAACTGAATCTCCTTTTTTCTTTTCGACAGGAATGCTTTCTCCAGTAACCATGCTTTCATCAACAGAAGAATGTCCTTCAACAATGATCCCATCAACAGGAATCTTGTGTCCAGGTTTCACCACAACAATGTCTCCAACAACAACATGTTCAATAGGAATTTCTTCTTGCTTTCCATGACGAATAACAGTTGCAGTTTTTGCTTGAAGACCCATGATTTTTTTTATCGCAGCACTTGTTTTTCCTTTTGCAACTGCTTCGAGATATTTGCCAAGAAGAACAAAAGTAATAAGAACAGCGCCAACTTCAAAATATTGACCAAGTTCTGGCTGGAACAGTATCACATAAACACTATAAAAATAAGATGCGCTTGTTCCTATAGCGATCAAAGTATCCATAGATGCGGTTTTATTTCGAAGCGAGTGCCATGTTCCTCTATAAAATTGCCATCCTGCATAAAATTGAACAGGAGTTGCTAAAATCCAAATAATATAATCAGCATAGGGAATTTCAATACCTATTTTCATAAATACCATACTAATAAGAAATGTCGGAAAAGAGAAAAAAAAGCCTATCAGGAGTAGTTCTCTTGTAAGTGCTATCTCATTTTGTCGTCGTTTTTCTTCTCTATCTTTTGCTTGCACTCCTCCTTCTGAAATCGCTGCCTTGTATCCTTTTGAGGCAATAGCATTGAGGAATTGAGGGACAGTTGCTTTTACAGGATCGTACTCTACAGCAGCTCGTTCAGTAGAAAAATTCACTGTTGCTTCTTGAACCCCTTCAATTTTCTGAAGTGCTTTTGTCAATATAGTAGCACAGCTTGCGCAGTGCATACCGGAAATGCTCAGTTGTATTTTTTTTGTCATAACTATTTCCTATCCCATTCATTTTTGTAAAAAGTATATATTGAATCCTAAAATAACAATCAATAACACTTGAATCTCTAGTCCTTGAAAAGGTAATGATGCAAAACTAGCGCTAATGCCAAAGATACTTAGGATTGACGGTAAAATACTTCCGCAAGCACTGCACACTCCTATTGCTAAACCACCTAGCGTGCTCGCTCCTGTGACTGTTGTTTGTATATTTTTTTTCGTTGTTTGTTCTATCTTTTCTTTTTTCTTTTCCATATATTGAAGATACCCGTATATGATGCTTATGGAAACAAGAATACCAATAATAAAAGTAAAAAATAGAGAGAGCAGCAAGTATCCCCACTTTATAGTATCAAGGTAATAAGGAATATAGCTCAACGTAACATAAAATTGACTAATAATGATATTAAATGTCAGATATACCATAAATATTCCTACACCCCAAAATATGTATGGTCTTTTGAAAACATTTTTTATTTCCATTATAATTATTGAACAATCAATGTTCCTTTTCCCATTCCCATTGCGCAGCTAAATGCAAATGTTCCTGTTTTTGTTGGAGTAAACTCAATAAAATTCCTGCTTGAACTAAAAGATGTACTAATCCCAAGGTCACGAATGACAAAGGAACGAAAACAACCTTGAAGCCTTTCTAAATCTGCAACAATACGTACAGGTTTCTCCACAGCAACAGTAATAGTATCAGGATTATAATTGAATTTTCCCCAGCTTAAATCAACTACTTGCACTCCATCAATTTCATGAACTGTGTTTTGTGTAGCACTACTGCCAGTACTTGTTTGTTCTGTTTTTTCTAAAGTTGATTCAGTGTTGAGAAAGCCATCTGAATTTGACATAATATTAAAAAGTGAAAATCCAATAATCGCTATGACCAAAAATAAAGTAATCATCTGTGCTCCCTTTGTAAAATTGGCAAACGAATCGTCCATGTTTATCCGCCTGTCCAGATAATTCCTGTCTTAGGTCCTATGAATATAATCACTGTTAAAAGAGCAATTGCCAAAAAAGAGGAAGAGAAAAAAGTCCAAAAATCAATAGGCGCTTTTTTTATTGCAGGGCTATTCTCTACAATCTCTTCAAAAAGCATATACGAAAATCCTATTAATACAAGGAAATTGATGAGCAAGTAAGGAGGCATGAACAATAAAATATGATTATTAATGAGCATGACGGAAAGCATTGCACCCATTGTTCCTCCCATGAGGCCTGCCATAATTCCTTCCATAATCCCCATAATTCCGCAGCATTGACCATTATACCATCCAACTGCAACGCCAACAAGCATTCCTGTCAAGGCGCCAACAAGCATTCCATTTGTTGCGGCGAGGAGAGCACCTATAAGCAAACCTGTTTGCATGCCGATAGTCATCCCGACCATCATGCCAACCATACAGGTAATTTCTGTTTTGTATGCTTTAAAATGCCAGACTGCAGTATTTAATGCAATGACACTTATGGTAAGATAAAATACCCATATTCCATATTGAGATAAGAACCCTGAAATATTTTTGAAGTAACTAAAATACAGAAGGAGTTCCAATCCAACAAGAAGCAACAGCGAAAGAGCCATATGTTTTATCATGATGTATTCTACTTCATATTTCTTCTTGTTCTCAACAAAGTCACGTGCTCTCTCGCGAAATGATTTTCGTGCAAAAGGAGTGAATGCAGCTCTATACCCTTTTTCATGGATCATTGCTAAAAGTGCTTCTGGTTTCAGAAGTGATTCATCATACTCAACATAAAGTGAATCTTTATTGACATTATAATATTGAATTCCTTGTGCAGTCTTCATAACCTTACTTAATACTTTATAACAGCTTTCACATTCTATATCCGGAGAATATATTGTTTGTTTCATTGTTTTATTCTATCGAGAATTTTGCATATACTAAAAAAAGTTGAAATTTATTATTCAAGGTCAACTTTTTTGGTATATTGTGGATTGATATTGTTGAAATATTGTGATTCAATCCACAATAAATAGCAAAGTTCTCTATCCCCAATTCTATTTCACCACTTTATACCCTTCTTTCTTAATAGCGTTGACAATATCCAGTTTGTCTCCTGCATAATCACATGCAACAGTTCCTTTTTGTGTTTTCTCATCAACAGTGACTTTGATGTTTGTTGCTCCAAGTTCCTGCAAATTATCTTCAATAACCATTTTGCAGCTTTTGCAATGCACACCTTCAATATTCAATTGTAGTTTTGCCATTATACGAGCACCTCTCTAATTTTAATTTTATTCTCGTGTCAACTAGTAATAATCCTATTTTATCTTAGCAGCATCCGCCATTTTTCTTTTTCTTCTTTTTTTCATCTGTCATATTTTTCACCTCTTTCAAATTAAAAGACATAAGTATTATTTAAGCTTTACTATTTTTTGTAATGCTTTGAATGAAGATATTTTATGAATAAGAAGAGCGCAAGAGCGAGAGTGATGCCAATAATAATACCAAATAAATCTCCAAG
>JAHFMP010000090.1 GCA_023267795.1 Candidatus Woesearchaeota archaeon
GAAAAATAGTGATTTACTGTCTCACTAAAGATGAACTTTATACCGAAGATAGAATAAATGATCTTATAAAAAATGATATTGCTTACATGGTTGCAGGGTGTTATAAAAGGGATCTTCCTAAGAAGCTACGACAAGGTTTCACTGATGTTGCACTGCAAGAACTCTATGCAACAGAATTTGCTGATATTTTGAATAATGTTGGTATTGAAGACGGAATAACTGATTCTATCTCACAAATTGCTTCTCGGCATAGTGCATGGATGCGCAGTAATTTTGCTAGTAATTATCTGAGTAGAGATAATGTTGTTGATGTTGTTCCCGATCCGGCTGAAGGTACTGCTGCATTTCGTATTTTTGACTCTCAAATAGAAGATGGAGAAGATGAATTAGGAGAAGATGATCCTACAGAAGCAGATGCACCAAATTCATTAGGTGGACTTGTTTCTACTTCAACATATCAGGTTTCTGCAATAAGCACAACAGCAACCCAACCTTCTTCTAAAACACGAGTATCGCGTGCTCGTACTCCAAGCACTCGACGACGCATTGGTCTCATTGCTGAAATTGCTGGATTAGTTGCATTCGGATTAACAGTTGTAGGATTTGGTATATATGCTTCTTTGAATTATTTTAATTCTCATTATTCTTCTGCCTCAACTACAGAAACATCACAAAACATAGTTCAAGGAGTACCAACAGGAAATAATTATAATGCAACATCAACAGAAGGATCATCTGTATCCAGTGCAGCAACAGCATCTACATATAGTAGGGAAAATTCCAATACAGGCGCAACAACATATACTGTAGGAGAAACAACAACAGATGATCCAGTACAATACACTGTTGACTGGCAACCAAAAGAGCAGCCAACGATTGATGGGCATCCTGATTTAAGTGCAGTATGGTTTCATATTAATTCAGCAAAACAAAATAATTCAGAAGATGGAAACTTTTTTGTATACACATTAAATAATCCTGATAATCCTGGAAATGATACTGAATTACTCAATGACAGCAAATATCAAACACGATTGCGGTATAAAACAGAGGATGGAACAATAAAGATATTGTATGGAAAACCAGAATTAGTTGGTAGAACTTCTCTTCCAGAAGGAAGCAGTGTTATTGACTTTGGTGTTGTAGAAAATGGAACAAAAACTTATGTGAGTTCTGTTGCGCTTTGATATATTTCGAATTGTAGCATAGAGAATTTTGCATAAATAGCAAAATTCTTCATAACTCTTGCATTAGTTTCAACAATGTTTCTTCATCAATAGCTGATTTTATTCCATTAACTGAAAAATGTGTTCTTGCAGCATCATATCCTGCATTTTTTATTGCTTCCATCAATGGAATATATTGTGGAATTGCAATTTTGTTTTTTTTACATAGTGCATGGATGTCATAAAAACCAACTTGCTCTATCGACACTTCTTTTTTTATTGTTTCAAGGAATTTTTCTGTTTCTTTTTCTTCTGTTTTCATTCTCTTGACAAATGCTTCATCCCAAAGTGTTCCTGTCCAAAGTAAACCAACATCATTATTCTCAATTTTGATAATTTTATGCTGCCGGACAATCTCATTTGCTTTTGTTTTGCCTTTCTTGCATAGAAAAAATATACGCATATAGTGATCCTTTGCATAACTTAAAAGAGGTGTAAGTGCTTTGTCATACTGCGCACCAACCTCCTGACATTTTTTGATGAGGATTCGCAACCCGATTTCATGCATGATCGAACATCTCAATGGCGTTGAACCATATTTTCTTCTGCATGCATCTGGAAATGCACCAGCCAATGCACCTGTATCTGTTGCTGTGACTGCAATAATTCCATCACGCGCAATTCTCTTGCATGCTGCGTCGAGAAATGATACTGGTGTTCCAAAAGGGTCAAGGTCAATGTAATCAAAACCATTGGATTGGAGGAGCAAAAGTGTCGCTTCTTTATTCTTGATTTCTATTTTTTCATTTTTTTCCAGTTTGTTTTGTTTCAAGTTTTTTTTGAGTTGTTGTATTGCTTTTAAACTATAATCATTAATTGTTATTTGTTTGATTTTATTTTTTGGCAATTCTCTCAAAAAACGAATACTTCTCACTCCAGATGCTGCAAAAAGATCTGCAATCTGAAGATTGTTTCTTTCCAATGCATTGAGGACAGCGATAGAAAGATCCCTGTTTGTTTTCATGATAGGATTGTAAAAGATATTAACTTTTTTTGAGAGCTTTTTCTCGTCAGAGATAGCGATTATTGCTTTTCCTTCTGTGATTGTTTTTGTTTTCATGATTTTTGACAAATAATGCAACATTTATATAGATATTGAAGTAACTATAGAGAATTTTGCATAAATAGCAAAGTTCTCTATACTTTATATGAAGTATTTTTACTAAACATTTAAAATACCTTCTTGTTTTTTTCTCTTGATGATCAGAAAACCACTCGTCACCATTCTTGGTCACGTTGACCATGGCAAAACAAAACTTCTTGATACTATCAGAAATACCACTGTTGTGGATAGAGAAGCAGGTGCAATTACGCAGGCAATTGGTGCAAGCATTATTCCACAGGAAACTATTCAAAGAATCTGCTCCAAACTTCTGGAAAAAGTAGGATTAAAGCTTGTCATTCCAGGATTTTTGTTTATTGATACTCCTGGCCACGAAGCATTTATGCATCTCCGAAAACGAGGTGGTAATTTGGCAGACATTGCAATTCTTGTTATTGACATGCACGAAGGATGCATGCCGCAAACAATAGAAGCAATCGAAATTCTTAAAAAGTTCAAAACACAATTTATTATTGCACTGAACAAAATTGATCTTGCTCGCGGTTGGCAAATGAAACACGGAACACTTCTCGAGCAAATCAGCCAGCAAAATCCAGACACTCAACAAATCCTGGAAACAAAAATGTATGAAGTTGTGGAGCAAATATACAACCATGGTTTTGAAGCAGACCGTTTTGACAGGATTTCTGATTACACAAAACAGATTGCAATTGTTCCTCTCAGTGCAAAAAAAGAAATTGGCATTGCAGAACTTCTTATGGTTTTGACAGGACTTGTGCAAAAATTTCTTGCAAAACAATTAGAAATAGAAGTTCATGGGCCTGCAAAAGGAACTATTTTAGAAGTCAAGGAAGATAAGGGTATGGGAAAAACACTTGATGTTATTCTTTATGATGGAACTCTTGCTGTTGGTGATACTATTGTTATCGGAACATTAGGAGAGCCTATTGTAACAAAAGTAAAAGCGCTTTTTGTTCCAGAGGCTCTGAAAGAAATGCGCGACGTTAAGGGAAAATTTCTTTCTGTCAAACATGCCACTGCTGCTTCTGGTGTTAAAATTAATGCTCTCGGACTTGACAACGCACTCGCCGGAATGCCTATTCACGAAGCAACAGCAGAGACCATTGAAAATGTAAAACAGGATATTCAAAAAGAAATTGAAGAAGTTGTTATTGAAACAGATAGCGAAGGAATTGTTGTCAAAGCAGATGCCCTGGGTTCTCTGGAAGCAGTTCTTTTGCTTCTTCGCCAGAAAAATATCAAAATTAAACGCGCAACTATTGGAAACATTTCCAAAAAAGACATTATGGACGCACAGGCAAATTATACAAAAAATCCTGCCTATGCTGTTATTCTCGGATTTACTGTTTGTATTGATCCTGATGCAGCACTTGCTCTTCCTGATTCCAATGTTACTATATTTAATCATACTGTCATTTATCAATTACTTGATAATTTTGAAAAATGGTTTGCTGCAAAAAAAAAGAAAGAAGAAGTTCTTGGATTAGAAGCATTGCATCGGCCGTGCAAAATCCAAATTATGCATGATCATGTTTTTCGCAAAAATAATCCTGCAGTTGTCGGTGTTGATATTTTAGCCGGTAATTTGAAAACAGGAACACGATTGATGAACAAAGATGGAACGCAGGTGACGCATGTCAAATCAATGGAGCAGGAAAAAAAAATGTCCAAGAAGCGGCACAGGGAACACAGCTTGCGATTTCTCTCCCTGATATTACTATTGGCAGACAAGTTATTGAAGGAGATATTCTTTATACTTTTCATCCAGAAAGTGAATTCTTTGCATTAAAAAAATTCAGGAAATTCCTGACATCAGCAGAAATAAAGGCAATGAAAGAAATTGCAGAAATCATGCGCAAAGAAAATCCAACATGGGGAATGTAAATGCAAGGAAATTTTCTGAACAAAAAAGAGATAAAGAGGATTTTAGGGCAGTTGGAAGAGCAATGGTGTTTTACAGAAGAGTTGATGTATGCTTTTTTTATGAACAATAAAAAGCGTGTTTCTCTTGTCAATAAAGAGTTTGCTATGCTTGACACAACAAAATTGCGAATTAATAGTCTTGGTATGTATTTTTGTGAAGTAATGGAGAATGGTGAAGTGCGATTGAGTATTGAAGGCTCGCAACTTCTCGGACCTTTTGCAACAAAAAATGTTGTCGAGATTGATTTTACTGCTGCAAAACGTTGGATGTATGGAGAAGATTTGGAAATTGCTTTTGGCGAAGTCACAGCATTTGTGATACTAAAGTATAATGATTATTTCTTAGGCTGTGGACGCTATAAGAATGGCGTGATTAGTAATCATGTCTCAAAAAATAGAAGAATAGGAACGTTGGAGTAGAAAGCCTCCGGCGGTAGAATGTAGTCGAGGACATAAAAAATATTCTATGAGTTCTTCAGGATTTTTCCGCCGCCAACTACTATTCTTTTCTAATTTCCTTGATTTTTTCTCTCCCCTTAATTAATGAGGGGAGAGAAAAA
>JAHFMP010000091.1 GCA_023267795.1 Candidatus Woesearchaeota archaeon
TGACACTGTCAAAATCAGAGTTACAAAAGTCTTACGAAAAGTTGGATTTGCTGAAGTTATTGGTGAAGCAACAAGTGTTCCTGCTGAAGAAGCACCTGCTATTGAACCAGCTTCTCAAGAACAAGAAGTTCCACAAGGAGAAGAATCTGAAGATTTCGGCGAAGAACAACAAGAATCTCAAGAAGAACAGCAATAATTTTTTGTTTTTATTCTTTTTTATTTTTTCTACTAATATTAATTATTTGATGATAACACATCATACCAACCTTTATAAATAAGTTGCGATTTCAAGCTGTCATTACCCACAGAAAAGAACAGTAAATATTATGTGTGGACTTTTCTGGCACTTCAGGGTGAGAATAATGAAGTAACAAAATTCTTTGCTACGCTTAGGATTTTGTGGGCAATTCTCAAAATAAAAATATGGAGCGAGGTGAAAAATCCTTTGCTTGCTTTTGGATCATGATGTATAATGTCAAAATTCTCCATGAGCAAAGTGAATGTAAAAGGATTTTGATTATGGCAGAAGAAAATTATTTAGTCGATATTAAAATGTACTTGAAATCTGGAATTCACATTGGAACCAAGTTCAAAACAAAACAAATGGCAAGCTTTATCTACAAAACTCGGCCAGACGGATTAAGTGTTCTAAACCTTGAAAAAATAAATGAGCGCCTTCGCGTTGTTGCAAACATGATTTCCAAATATGATCCGGTAGATATTCTTATTGTTAGCAGAAGAGAAAATGGCTGGAAAGCAGTGAAGCTCTTTGCAAAAGTAACAGGCTGTAAAGTTTTTCCAGGAAGATACACTCCTGGAATATTAACGAACTCTGCATTAGAAGATTTCATGGAAACAAAACTCATTGTGGTAACAGATGCGTGGCCTGACAGAAATGCGCTCCTCGACGGCCTCAAAATTGGCGTCCCTGTTATTGCTTTATGTGATACCAACAACCAAATCAATGGAATTGATCTTGTACTGCCATGCAATAATAAAGGAAAAAAAAGCCTTGGAGTGGCATTCTACGTTCTTGCAAAAGAATACATGAAAGCACGGGGAGTTATTGCAAAAGATGAAGAAATGCCGATCAGCATTGATGAATTTATGGCTGAATAAAATTTTAAATCATAGAAACCTCAAATTTACTTTTTGGATAAGGTCGTTTAGAAAATAACAAAATACATAAACAAAAAGAAAAGCAGAAATAATTATGCAAACAAAAGATAAACCTCAAATAAACTGGAAAACAAAACTCAACCCTCAACAATATCATATTCTTCGAGAGAAAGGAACAGAACATGCATTTACTGGAAAATATGTTCATAATAAAAAAAACGGAATGTACCACTGTGCTGGTTGTGGTGCAGTATTATTCTCATCAGACACTAAGTTTGATTCTGGCACTGGCTGGCCAAGCTTTTCAGATCCTGTTACCACAAAAAATATAGTCTTGAATGATGATGATACTCATGGCATGCATCGCATCGAAGTTCTCTGCAAAAACTGTAGTGGTCATCTTGGTCATGTTTTTGATGATGGTTCAACGCATTCAGGAAAACGATACTGCATTAATTCCTGTGCATTGAAATTTGAGGAAAAAAGTTAAACATCCAAAACAACAGTAATGTTCCAAATTCCTTTTTCTTCCTTAATTTCCATTTCATTATATGTTACAGATTTGACACCAGAATGTATTTTATAATGCTGTGCATTATCTCCAGAAGCTGTTGCATGAAGCAGATAATCACTCCCTTTTTGTTGAATTTTAATTTCTTCAACTTTATGCAGTGCAAAATACTCACTATCAAACAAGACTAAAAATTCCTGCAGAAAATCATACAATAATGCTTTCAAATGTTTTGTCTCAATCACTATATTCTTTTTTATTTTTGGCTTTACTTTTTCTGTCTCTACAATAATATTTTCCACTGCCAACGCTGCATGTGCAAATGCTTCTTCTAATGATTTTCCGTACGCTAAGAATTTTGCTTCTGAGGTATGAGGAAGATATTCATATTTTTTCATTTTAGAAATCAGTAGACTCTGACCCGTCTTCTGTTTCCTGCAACAGATCTTCTGCAGATTTTGTTTTCATTGATATATTTATAGTAGGTTTCTCATGCATTTGCTGTATCAGTGCTTGCTCTCCTTTAATGACTGGTATGGGTTCCTTGAGAAGGCTTTGTAAATACTGAATTGCTTGTTGTATTTCTAATGGATTATCAGTATCTACTTGGACTGTGACTTTCATGATTATAGAAAATAGATTGATGTTTATATAGTTTGTTTTTTCAAAATATTCCATATAGCAATTACTTTATGTTTCAAAAATTCTGTGAGATTCTCTAAATAACTTATTCGTGATTCATGATCCTCTGAAGTGTTTTGAAGTTCTTCAACTGTTGTTTGCAAATCTGTTACAGTTGCTTCCAAGTTTTCTATCAGTGTTTCAAGTTCTTCAGTTGTTACTTCTTCTTCTGTTGTTTTTGCTGTTTCTTCTGTTTCAGTAATTTCAAAATTATCATAATCAAATTCACCATAACCATTATCGCCTGTTCTTGTTGCAATACCAAATGTATATGGTGCACTAAGACTTGTGACAGTGTATGTCCATATATTGCTATTTGGATTTGTTATTTCTATATCAAATCCATCAGAATTAAATATCACTGTTACAGAATATGTCCCATCAATGTTCCCTACTTCACTGTCTCCATTCCAATATCCTATGTCACCTGTTGTAGCGTAGCCTCCAGAATCTGTTCCAACAATTCTATCGAGATATTGTTCATTAATATATACTCTACTTAAAATATTTCCTCCACCATAAGAAGAGGTTACATCATATGTAATACTATCACCTTCACTAAATTCTTTTGTCATACTGAGAATAATTCCTCTATCTGATCCATCGGCACTCAACTGTGCGGTGTGATAATTTTGATTTGTTGTGTCGATGCCATATTCATCTATTGCAGTCCAACTTGCATCATACGTTCCACCATCAGATGTTGTCTCTGTCCAAAGCGTTGTGTCTAATGAACTGCCTGAAAAATCATCATAGGCTTCTGCAGAAACAAAAGATACAAGCAATACACTCATCAGAAACCATACAAGGTATTTCTTCTGCATTTTATCATTTCAATATGCTGTTTTTATAAAGTTTTTCTTGAATTCCAGCTATCGAAAGACATTAATAGTTGTTTATTCAATTTTTAACTATGAAACAACCTCTTTTTGTTTACGGAACATTGCGAGACCCTCGTATTCTCAAAAAAGCAATTGGTAGGGCAACAAAAGGAATACCTGCTGTTGCTCTTGACTATCAGAGAAAAACTATTCAACTCAACAAAGAACCATTTCCTATCATTATAAAAAGAAAAAAGAGCAAGGTACGAGGAAAACTTCTTTTTATCACAGAGCAAGAATTGAAAAAGTTGGATGAATATGAAGAAGCGACAATTTATAAAAGAAAAAAAGTGGCATTAGAAATTGGAAAGACAGCATGGGCATATATGCCTTGTTAAAAGAACTTTACTGTTTATGCAAAATTCTATTAAGTTTTTTTTGAAAAAGAAGTGATTATTTTGAATATTAACAGTAAGAGAGTCAGCCAAAACAAACCTAATAAAAATCCTCCAATGACATCACTAAGCCAGTGAACATTAAGATATATTCTACTAAATCCTATTCCTAAAAAAAGCATTATATTGCCAATGATAAAACTATATCTTGCTGTTTTGCTTTTTAAAGTATCTTTAAATAAATAGATTAATAAAGAAAAGAAAAGTATTGCCATTGTTGCATGTCCGCTTGGAAAACTATATCCTGAAACTTCAATTAATGCATTTTCAGGCCTTGCTCTGTGAATAATAATCTTTGTCAATACTGTCAATATTACTCCTCCAATCATACTAAATAATAACAATAAAGAATAATGCCATTTCTTTTTATAAACAAGAACTCCAAATAAAATTAGTGATAAAATAAGTAGATTATTTTGGCTCCCGATATTCGTAATAAATATCATTATTTTATTTTGTAAAGAGTCCCACAACAAAACTATTTTTCCATTTATCAACATATCTAATTTTGTTACTAATCCATTCTCAACAACATTTTCTGTTATCTTAAAAAACAGATATAATGAAGAAATGTTAATGGCTAAAACATAAAGGTATTTTTTTAATAAAATGTTTTTTTTTTTGCTTATGAATTTCTGTGACATTATTAACCTTAAATATGAAACATATTTAAAACTTTACACATGAAATAAAAAGCCTCCGAAGGGAATTGCACCCTCGACCTGCGGTTCTTTTGAATGATCTGAAACGACCTTTTACAAAACCGCCGCTATAGCTACTAAGCCACGGAGGCATAGAGAAAAAGAAAAAGATGTCGTTTAAAAATGTTTTTAACAAATGCAGATTCTTTTCTATTAACAAAAAAAAGCTTCTCTTGCTAATTCATTCTTCACTGGCCAGAATAATATCTTTTTCGGTTGCATTTTTTCTTCAAGATCTGTTATAAAATAATCGACATCTGCTCCACTTGTAAAGATGCATTCTACTACAAATGTATTCTTATCTTCAAGCTCGAATAGAGTATTCACCTGTTCTTTTCCAGAGAAATATTTTGCATTTTCAGCATTGTTAAACTCTATAAAAAACAACAATTGTAAAGGAAAGCCAAGCTTTTTGAAATTCACAAGAACTGTTGATTT
>JAHFMP010000092.1 GCA_023267795.1 Candidatus Woesearchaeota archaeon
GAAACTATGACAGAACTTGTAGAAATCGGAAAAATAAGTGCACGAGGCCAAATAGCAATCCCTATGGACATTCGGAGAGGAATGAATTTGCATGAAGGAGAAAGAATATTATTTATTTTGGAAGATGATACACTCTTGATGAGAAAGGTGACTTCAAACACGTTTGCTGTAATTACAAAACCATTAAAAGAAGCAGCGCGGAAAGCAGGAATGAAAGAAAGTGACGTTCCAGAACTAGTCCAACGCTTTCGTGAGAAAAAGAGACGATGAAAGTTACTCTTGACACCAATGTTCTTATTTCAGCAACGTTCTGGTATGGTGATTCTTTTCGTATTCTGCAGCTTATCGAAAACAAGAAAATAGAGCTTGTCCTTTCACTAGAAATTCTTCAGGAATATGCAAAAGTTCTGGAGTATGATGAAATCCAAGAAAAAATAAAAAGAAAAGATCTGGAAATAAAACAGACACTTCAAAAGATACAAGCAATGGCAACAATTGTGACTCCACATACAAAACAGGATGTAATTAAGGATGATCCAGATGATAATGTGATTTTAGAATGTGCTTTAGAAGGACAGGTACAGCATATCATAACTCAAGATAAGCATTTGTTAAAGTTGAAGGAGTTCCAAGGAGTAAAAATTGTAACCCCCTCAGAATTTCTTAAAAATAGGTGATTAAAATGACTATTGTGCAACCAATACGACTTGATGAAAATGTAGAAAGATTAATTGAATTAAAAAGCAGAGAGGAGCATATGAGCAAATCCACTGTATTGCGGCAATTTATTTACATGGGAATAGAAGAATATGCATTGCAGCTTTGCGCAGCAGGAAGACTTTCTTTAAGCAAATGCGTAGAATTGCTCAATAGATCAATTTGGGAATTGTTAGATTTAGCAAAACAAAAAGATATAATAATAGGGATAAGTGAAGAAGCAATGAAAGAAAGCGATGAAACAACAACCATACTCATAAAAAAAATGAGAAAGAATCTGAAATAGCGTTAGATTTCTTCCTTCAAATTAACCGTCGCAATCATAGTCAATGTTTTTTTCAATCCGTGTTTTTTTCTGAAATCCAAAATAAAATTATTAAACTCCTCAATATCTGCAAACTTGCACTTCATGACCAAATCATATTCTCCTGTAATACCAAACACTTCTTTGATGTTTCGATGATGAAATGCATGATTTTCAATTATTTTTTCTGTTGAAATAAAAACGAAAACAATGAAATTTTCTCCTATCGCTTTGTTATTCAGCTTGATTGTAAATTTTTCTATAATTCCATCACGAATAAGCTTCTGGATTCTCACATGCACTGTACTATGCCGCAATTTGAGTTTTTTTGCAATATCCCTTATAGAAAAACGTGCATTTTGTCGTAATACTCCTATAATTTTATGATCAGTATCGTCAATTTTCATAGTATGCTCACGGAAAAGGGGCTAATCGTTGCGCCAACAAACAATTACTGTGGTTTTGCGAGTATAAACTCCACTCCCCTTTTCCCGAGCAACTAAATAAGCAGGATAAGTTGCCATGAAATCCCAATTCTTATTGTTATGTTGTAGAATAACTATATAAATATTACGAATTTTGTCCATAATTTTATTTTTTTATTGGACAATGTCCATCTTTTACTAGGGAAACTATATTAATGTCTATAAAGTTCGTTTTACTCACTTAGTTCGTAACGAACTTTAGAAGAGAACTACAAACACAGAAACAATGAAAACACTGAAGTGAGAATATGGATACCGAAACTCATTATGAAGTCAAGGACATGAAACTTGCAGAACAAGGAAAAAAGAATCTCGCATTTGCAGAAATGCACATGGGTGCATTATTAAGAATAAAAGAAAAATTTATTAGAGAAAAACCATTTTCTGGAATTCGAATTGGATTAGCATTGCACGTCACAAAAGAAACTGGAATTCTCGTCAGAACATTGATCGCAGGCGGTGCAGAAGTTGCAATTACAGGATGCAATCCTCTTAGTACTCAGGACGATGTTGCAGCAGCACTTGCAGCTGAAGGTGTTCACATCTGGGCGTACAAAGGAGAAACAAAAGAAGATTATTATCGATATTTGACTCACGTTATTGCGTTTAAGCCGCATATTACTATTGATGATGGCTGTGATTTAGTTTCTGAAATCCATCTCAAGCATACAGATTTGATTCCACACTTAATTGGTGGCTGTGAAGAGACAACAACAGGAATTATTCGCCTTCATGCAATGGTTCGTGATAAAGCATTGAAATATCCAATCATTGCAGTCAATGATAATAAAACAAAACATCTTCTCGACAATTATTATGGAACTGCACAAAGCACACTTGATGGTGTTATTCGGGCGACCAATGTTTTGCTGGCTGGAAAGATATTTGTTGTTCTGGGCTATGGTAGCTGCGGCAAGGGAATTGCAAAGGCTGCAAAAGGCATGGGGGCAAACATTGTTGTTTGTGAAGTTGATGCTTTTTCTGCATTACAAGCAGTATATGATGGATTTCGCGTCATGAAAATGGAAGATGCTTCTGTTATTGGCAATATCTTTTTGACAGTCAGTGGCAATAAACACGTTATTCGTGTGGAGCATATGAAACTCATGAAGAATGGCGCAATTCTCGCAAACTCTGGTCACTTTGATTGTGAAATTGATGTTGCTGGATTAAAGAAAGCTGCAACTGCTGAAGAAAAGATTAGACCATTCATGGATCAGTATGTTTTAAATGGCAAGAAAATCTTTATTCTTGGAGAAGGAAGACTCATTAATCTTGCTGCTGCTGAAGGACATCCAAGCACAGTTATGTCCACGTCGTTTTGTGGCCAGGCATTGGCATGTGAATATATTGTAAAAAATAGGGAAAAACTTCCTATTGATGTAATTCAACTTCCTCCTGAAATTGATGATACTATTTCAAAATTGCAGCTTGCTGATCTTGGTGTCTCGATTGATGAAATGACTGCTGAACAGAAGAAATATATTAGTAGCTGGCAGGAAGGAACTTAGTTTTAATTTATTTTTTTATTTACTAATTCTCTTCATGGTACATCCCAAACCCCACCAACGAGTTTGTTATTCTTGTCTATTAGACCATATACGCCATGCCAATCGTTGGGGATTGTTGCATCTTTAAGGTATTCTATTGAAACATTGTTCATTGCATAATAATTCATAATGTCAGTGCCATTTTTTATGAGGCGATAATCAATAACAACATATGCGTTTCTTATTACGCTCAGATTGTTTACAAAGTGTAGGTCATAGAATGTATGGTCAGTAGGTCCTTGATAGCCAAATAATCCAGAATAATTGTGCGCATAATCTAGATAATACGTTAAATATCCTATTTGATTATTATGTGTAACATAGACATCCTTTGTAGGAAGAGTCTTTAAGAGAATTGCAATTCTTTGCTCAGATGTTCTTGGAACATTATCGAACACAGTAAATGCACCCATTTGAACTATAGAAATAAGAAGAAGTGCACCAAGTACAATTCCCAAATATGCCTTATTTTCAATCTTTTCAAACCAGATTCCTAGTAAAAGCACTAGAGGTATCATTATAATCATTAAATATCTCTGAACAGGTGGAATAATTGAAGGCAACTCAAGAAGTAAATATCCACCTATAAACCAGAGCCAAAGAATAATATGACTCCTCTCTTTTCTTTTTATTGAATAATAAAGATAAATTAAGATCAGAATAAAGTAAATATTAAAGAGTGAAGGTTCAGGCTGTTTTGAGAATGGATTCAAAATATATGGAAAAAAAGTTGTTAACTGATTTTGACCAGAGAGAACAACTTGTTCTCTGTAATTATCTGCTAATTTCTGATCTTGATGTATATGATATAATAGATCTCCAGTGTTTGACCAATTATAAAATATAAACGGAAAAGAACTTAACAAAACTCCTAATCCAATAATGATCATGGCTTTGAATTCTTTCTTCTTTAGAAGTTCTAAAGCAATAACAATTCCTATTAATGCAATAAAGAACTTAATGAACAGTCCTAATCCAAAAATAACTCCCATCAAGAGAAAAGACCAATTATCTTTTTTATACAAATATAATACAAAACAAAGACTCATTAAAGCAGTGATCACGACATCAGCTTCTAACATGGAAGCATACTTTATGTTCAGTGGAAAGATTGCAACTAAAAATGTAGAAATTAAACCTACTTTTTTGTTTAAAATTTTCTTTCCTATCAAATAAACACTGCCAATGGTAATGATGGTTGATACAAATGGAAGAACAATCACCCCATAATGGTTAGTACCAAATAGGTAGACCAACAGAGTTACTAAAAGCATAAACACATACCGTAATGTTGCCGCCCATGTTACATGAGTAACATCATACACCCCAGCAAGTATATTTTTTGCTCCTGTGACATACATTACTTCATCAAAGTCAACATGCTGGATGTATAATATACGTAGAAGTATTCCAAAAAGTATAATGCTCATAAGAATATAATTCTCTTTAAGAAATTCTTTTATTTTAGTCATACTACTCCATAGTAGGTGCATAAATGCTAACCTTATTTAAATATTCCATTCCCCAAATTCCGCCAACCAGATACCAGTTGGAAATTTAGCTTCTACATTAATTGAAAAATCTATGACGATAAATTATTATAGTTCCATTTTTTACTGGGCCAGTAATATTTATATCAGTGATAGTTTC
>JAHFMP010000093.1 GCA_023267795.1 Candidatus Woesearchaeota archaeon
CCATTTCCCTGCCAAATGCAGCAAATCGAGAAAACTCATCAGGATGATAAAATTTCTCCACAGCAGCATGCTTCAACGTTGGCTGTAAATATTGTCCAATGGTCAAGAAATCGCAGTTGACCATTGTCAAATCAGCCATCACTTCAAGAATTTCATCTTCAGTCTCTCCTAAGCCAAGCATAAATCCACTTTTGGTTTTCATGGAAGCGTCAATTTGTTTTATTTTATACAACAAATGCAAGCTATCTTCATATTTTCCTTTCTTCCTAACTTGTCTATACACTCGTCGTGGTGCTTCAATGTTGTGGCTAAATACATCTGGTCGTGCCGCAACAACAGCAGCCAATGCTTCATCATTATACGCAAAATCAGAAGTTAAAACTTCAATGGCGCAAGAAGGATTTTTTGCGCGAATCGCTTCAACACATTTGACAAAGTGCGAAGCACCGCCATCAGCCAAATCATCCCGTGTTACACATGTGATCACTACATAGCGTAATCCCAGTGCATCAATTGCTTCTGCAAGATGTTGAGGTTCAGTAGCATCAAGAGCAGCAGGTTTTCCAGTCTTGACGTGGCAATAATGGCAATACCGTGTACAAACATCACCCATAATCATGAATGTAGCAACACCTTTAGAGAAGCATTCGTAGATGTTTGGGCATGCAGCTTCTTCGCAGACAGTGTGGAGAGAAGATTGTCGCAGCAGTTTTTTGACTGCAAAGTATTGTTGTTCTGTCGGCAGCCGCACGCGTATCCAATCAGGCTTTAGGAGGGGCTTTTCCCGAATATTAATAAGTTGCTCCATATCGGTTTTTCTGAGTAAAACAACTATATAATAATTTTCTTCTTTTTATTTTTTTTAATCAAAAACTATTTAACATCTAAAGAGAATTTTGCATAAATAGCAAAGTTCTCTAAAGAGAATGAAATACCAATGAAAAAAACTCTTGCAGCAATAGAATTAATTCGTGTAGTGAAAGAACTCAAAGAAAATCTCATTAATGGAAAAATGAACCAAATCTATGTTGATTTTGATCGTGTCAATGCAACAAAAAAGGAAATTCTGCTGGAGTTCTATGTGCCAAACAAAGGCAAACAAATCCTTCGTATTCTTCTTCCATCACTACTATATCTTACTGCAACAAAGCCAGAAACCCCTGAAAAACCAGATGGCTATTGCCTTTATCTGCGAAAATGGCTCAAAAATGCACGAGTAAAAGACATCGAGCAACTTGGTGCAGAGCGTATTATTAAGTTCACTCTTGAAGCAAAAGATCCAACCAAAACAGAATACACTCAAGTGATCTATTATTTATTCCTTGAATTATTCAGTAAGGGCAATATGATTCTCTGCAATAATCAAGATATTATTCTTTCTCCATTGGAAATTGAGGAATGGAGTGAACGAAGCATTAAACCAAAGGAAAAATATACCTATCCAAAGAAAGAGTACAATATTTTCACAATGGAAGAAAAAGATTTTGTGAAAGCAGTGGAAGCAAGCACAAAAGAAAGTGTTGTTACTATTTTAGCCTTGGATTTTGGATTAGGAGGTGTGTATGCAGAAGAAGTTTGTGCACGTGCAGCGATATCTAAAAATACACAAAAGCCAGCAAAAGAAGAGATTAGCTCTATGTTCAATGCATTACAAAAATTAATTCATGCAATAGAAACAGAACCTCCTGTTTTCATAAAAAAAGAAAACAAGATAGAAGAAGTATATCCTTGTACAATGCAAACAAAACAAGCAGAGCAGCATGCTGAAATTTCTTTCTTGAGTGCTCTTGATTTTGCAATGCCATTTGTCCTAAAAAAAGAAATGCAGCAGAAAGAAAAACAGACAAATACAGTGCTAGAGAAACTAAAGATAATGATTGCGAGTCAGGAAAAGCAAAAAGAAGAGTTTCGAATAGTGTATGAAAAAAACCAGCGCATAGGAAATTTGATTTATGAAAATTACAAAAAAATAGAGGAAATTCTCGAGCAGCTAAACGAAGCACGAAAAAGAAAATCATGGCAGGAAATAAAAAAAGCAATCAAGGATCATAAACTCATCAAACAAATAAATGAAAAAAATCAAGAGATTGTTGTAGAATTGTGATTATTGAATAAAACGTCCAAAATAGGGGTTATTCAAAGTCATCTATCTCCTATTTTGCAGATATGGTTGTCTATATTGTTGTTGATACTGCGAATATGCAGGCTGTTGTAGAACTGCACCTATTGGGGTTGGTTTTGGTTTGATTCCTAATTTTCTTTTGAAATTTTCCCAATATGGTAATAATTTATCTTTATATTTATGTGCAAGAATCACTGCAGCAATAAGTAATAGTAAAAATATTCCTAAGCCAATATACATCCAGCTTGTTTTTGATTCTCCTACTGGGGGAGTTACAGCAGCAGCGCATGCATTACAAGGACCCCCACAATCAATTTCTTTTTCTCCCTGGTTTTTGATACTATCAGAGCATGTTGGTTGTTTAGGAATATACAACACAACTTCTTCAGGAATATAAGTGCAGTATTGTCTAAAATCAGGCTTATTTCCTTCTTGACTGCATGTTCCAACATAATAACAAACCCTTGTTTGAAAGCCATTTTCTGCGCAATCGCTCCAGTCTGTACAATCCCATTTGTGAGAACATGAAATTTCTGATGTTGTTGTTTCATCATTATCACTGCCACTACTGGAACTACTTTTAGAATCATCGCCATTATTCGTATCACTGCTTGAAGAGCTTGAGGAACTACTTGTGCTCGTTGAACTTGTGTCAGTAGAAGAAGTACTAAGTGTTCCAGGATCAGTAGCAAAATCAAGTTTTGTAACTCCACCTATTGCAAATATTTCTGTTGCGACTGCAGTGCCATCAAGATAAAACGTAATAGTGTCTCCATCTTCAGCTCCAGTCATGTCATCAGATCCTGCGTCAATAAAAAAAATAGAATCATAGCCATAGTAGCCATCAGACTGAACAGAAGTACTATATGTGTATCCACTGACTTTTGCAGTGACAGTGCTTCCAGAGCCTGCATAGCCATAAAATTGATGCCCTACTTGGGGATATGCAAATACAATAACACTATACAAAATAAAGAAAATAAATAATGTAGATAAAAATCCTTCAAGAGCACGAAGTGCGAATGTTAGGATTTTTTTCATGGGATAATCTCTCCTTCACTAGTCATGTATATCCAGTATGCTCTTGTAGGAATAAGATTATAATTGTGTGTTGTATCAATCTTTTCAAGGTCTCCTCCTGATGTTGAAGTAAACATCCATAATGAACCATATTTTCCATCAATGTTCCAGAAGTATTCTTCAAGAGGTTTTTCCATATTTTCTTCTTCACCATAGGTTGATCCTACAAGATTCCATCCTTCGCCAACAGTAATGACGCTTGGATACCGTGTGGTTGTTTCTGATGCAATAATGCTGTCGAGGCTAGTTTCAAGATCAGAGAGTTCAAGAGTATAATCATTGTTCATTACAAACACATAAGCTCTTCCGGCTTCTATATTCTCAAGATCACTTGGAATGCTTGAATCACTATGCCACACGTTCCAGCTGCCATCATAATAAGTATAAATAGAATCCACAGCAGAAAGAAAATCTGTGCTAAATATTTTTTCTACAGGATCATCGAGCTGCACTTCAGGGAAAGACACATAATTCCATCCTTTTTTAAATTCAATTGTTGTGATATCATTGTCACAATTGTTCGAGCAGCAGGTATATGCGCTATCGAGCCAGTAGCCGGCACACATTTCAGCAGTAGCACAGCTATCTCCTCCGAGATCACTGCAGGTTTGTTCTGTGATTATTGTTGGTCCAGCATCAGTTGTTCCTGTACAATCGCTGGGACATACACTGCTTTCTCCAGATTCACAAATCTCATTGCCGCAGATAGCAACGTTTATTGGGATAGGACAGCCGCTTAAAAGCAAAAGAAAAGACAAAATTAAAATAAGCAAAAGCACTCTTTTCTGTATCATAAAGCAATTTTTGGCTAAAGAGATATATAAATATTACTATAACAGGCAGCAACCAAAACAAAAAATGAAAATCTGCAATAAAACAAAAGCAACGACTGTTTCAGAAAAAACAGAAATATGTACAACTCTCTGGCAAAAAGCATCAGGATTGATGTTTTCAGAGCAGAGAGATCTTCTTTTTGAAGAAGCAAAAGAAAAACGAATATCTTTGCACATGTGTTTTGTTTTTTATCCCATTGATATTATATATCTCAACAAAGAAAAACAAGTCGTTGAAATTAAAGAAAATTTTAAGCCGTTTACATTATATGTGCCAAAGTGTAATGCACAATATGTGCTTGAGCTAAAAAAAGGAGCAGTGCAAGCGTCAGAAACTGCTATTACGGATTTTCTTGTGTTTGAGTAGAAATCTCTTTTGTTGTTGAGGTATTTACTACTTCTCCTGTTTCATCAATAGTTTCCACAACAACTGTTTTTTCTTTAGTGACTTGTTTTGTTATTGGTACAGTAGGTGTCCAGTCTGTTACTTCAAAGAATAAAATAACAATAATAAAAATCACGATGATTAAAGTAAATGTGCGCATGGAAATAAGTAAAGAAAAGAAGTATTTATATTTATTCGTGCCATCCAATTCAGCGAGTGATTTCAGAGATCTCTTTTCCACAAGAAATTAAGCCATACATTT
>JAHFMP010000094.1 GCA_023267795.1 Candidatus Woesearchaeota archaeon
TACTTGTTTTGCTTTTCCAAAACAAGAACTTTTGCAACTCTTTCATCAATAGTATGGATCTGATATTCTATCTTGTCTTTTTGCCGCAAAAGATCCTGTTGTTGTTCTCGCAAAACCTGAACTTCTTTCTGTTTATCTTCAATAAACGTATCAAGTTTTTCTATTTCCTTGTCAATTGTTTCAGAACCTTCCATACGATTCTTTTTCCTGAATGAATCAATCTTCTCATGAATTTGCGCTGTCTCTTTAGTAATTCGCTGTTTTTCTTTTTCTTGACTCTCTGCTTGTTTTTGAAGTTCAGAGATTTTTTTATCTATCTCTTCAAAAGAAACAGAAAATTGATCTTTTCGTGTGTGTAAACGAGCAATCTCATTCTGGCAAAGCATAATTCTTTCTTTATTTGCAACAATATCTACTTTGAGTTTTTCAACAGCATGAAGTATCTGCACTTGCTCTTTTTCTCCTTTCTCTTCTACTTCTTTATTGCTCTTTTGTATCTGCGTTTTCTTATCTGTAACCTGAAGTTTTAACGCAGCAATGTCTTGCTCTTTTTTTGTAATTTTTTCTTGATGCTCGGAAATTTGTTTATGCAGCTCTTCTCTCTCTTTTTTCTTTTTTTCTATCTGCAGATCAAGGTACGTTGCTTTGTTTTTTGTAATAGTATCTGCAAGTTCTCTGTACTTTTCTGCTTGATCACGTTCTTGTTTAAGGTCTTTGAGATAGGTCTTTCTTTCAGTGAGAATAATCTCTGCTTCAGTAACTTTTTGATCAACTTTTTCCAACTCATTTAATGTTTTTTGTTTCTTTTCTTCATACACTCCAATACCTGCAATATCCTCAATAATTTGTCGTCTTTCTATGGAAGACATCTCTACCAAACGAATGATATCTCCTTGAAGAACAATATTATAACCATCAGGATCAATATTTGCCGCACTCAATAATTCCATAATCTCTTGACGTGTCTTGCGCTCTTCGTTAATCTTATAAACACTCTGTCCATTTTCTTTTATAATCCTTGTAATTTTTACTTCAGGGATTTGAAGAGGAAATACTTGAGAAGCATTGTCAAAATAAACACTAACTTCTCCTTCTTTTGCAGGTTTTTTTGTTTTTCCACCATTATATATGAGGTTTGCAGATTTTTCTGCACGCAGCCCTTTTGCAGATCCTTTTCCAAGTACAAAACAAAGTGCATCTCCCAGATTTGATTTTCCAGAACCATTTGGACCAAGAACAACATTATAACACGGATCAAAAACAAGATCTGTTTTTTCCCCAAAAGATTTAAATCCACGCATCACCATGCGATTAATACGAGTCATTAAAGATCATCTCTGTTCGCTTCGCTTACAAATAATTTTAGAGCAGGCATTTTTTCTATTTATTGAGGTTATAACTCTTTTTAAAAGTTTTGAATTTTTAATGCATCTTCAGTATGTTAAATTATTCAAATTTATAGGAAGTTTTAAAATTAAGTCCGCTTTTTTCCATTAGTGATGAAAGAAAAAGAGAAGCTGCTCATTGACGCAGAAGGATATAAATATTTGTTTAAAGGCAATGATCTTCATACAAAAGATGGCTTTATTGCAAAGGAAACTGTTGCAACAGCAAAGTATGGTGATATTGTTCAGAGCAATAAAGGTGTTTCTTTTCATATTTTGGAAGCATCTTTTTTGGATAAATACTGGAAAATAAAGCGAAATGCGCAAATAATTCCACTAAAAGATCTTGGATTTATTACAGCAGAGGTTGGTGTAGGAAATGATTGGACTATTGTTGAAGCAGGAAGTGGTTCTGGAGGAAGTTGTTGTTTTTTTGCACATCTTTGTTCTCTGGGAAAAATTTACAGCTTTGACATTCGCGAAGACTATTTAAAAATTGTTGAAGAAAACATTGCTTTTCTTGGCCTTAAAAACGTCACTGTAAAACAACACAATGTCTATGAAGGAATACCTCTCAAAAATGTTGATATGGTTCTTTTAGATCTTCCTGAACCATGGCTTGCTGTAGATGCAGCACATGCTGCTTTGCAGCATGGCTGTTTTCTCGTTTCTTACAGTCCTTCTGTGCCTCAGGTGATGGATTTTGTGGAAAAAATCAGAAATACAGAAGGATTTCTCTATTTAAAGACATGCGAAATTGCAGAGAAAGAATGGGATGTTTTGGGCAGAAAAGTTCGACCAAGAAGCCAGAGTATTGGACATAGTGGTTTCTTGACATTTGTCAGAAAGCTATAATTGTGAAAAATTGCTAAAAACCTTTAAAAAGTGCTTTTCATTACCCTCCAGTAAATAGGTGATTGGGGGATTTATGAAGATTTTTCAACATAAAAAAGCTTCTGAGTATGTTTTTGCTATTATTGTTGTTGTTGCAATTTTCATTATATTTTCCAAGATTGTGGATTTGGCAAATCGTGAATGCAGTCATGATAGTGATTGCAATAGTGATAGTTACTGTGGCAGTGATTTTCGTTGTCATAAGTTTCCTGTAATTACGCAGGTTACATACATTCCTGCAGCAATGATTGTTGGAGCATGCATTCTTGCAGCTGCTTTTCTATTGCGCAAAAAATTGTCTCATGGACAAGGTGGTGGTAATTAATAAGATTTCTATCCTTTCTATGCTGTTTATTTCTTCTTACTTATGTACACACAAAATCCTGCTTTTCTTCCAATAATTTCTGCATTGCCAAACACTTCTTCCATTTTCTTCTGCAACATCTTACCGCCTTTGTTGTGCTTTGCCACAAGCTGCAAAAGTCCTCCTGATTTCAAATAAAGTGGCGCTTCTTCAATAATACGATATACAACTTTTCGCCCTGCATGATGCGGTGGGTTTGTCAAAATTGTATCAAACTCTTTTCCTGAAAATGCCTGATAACAATCACTGTCTGCAATTTCTACAAGTACTTCATTCTTTTCTGCATTTTTTTTGCTGATGTTGCATGCTCTTTTATTAACATCACTGAGTATTACATGACATTGTGGAAATACTTTCTTTATGGCAATACCAATAATTCCTATACCACACCCAAGATCAAGAACATTCGAGCCATTCTGAATCTGTGCATGCTCTAAAAGCAGTGCAGTAGCAAAATCTATTTCTTTTGCAGAAAAAACACCAGAAGCACAGAGAAATGAAAATGTATGCTGGCGAAATGAAAAAGAAACTTGAGTTTTTATGAGTCTTGATTTTGGGTTTCTACTAAAATAATGTTCTTCACACTTTTGTTCCATTTTGTTAGATCATGATATTATACAGCTTCAATAAAAATCTATCCACTGCTCGTACAAGTTCTTGGCCATTTCCCTGTATTGTTATACAATTGCCACTTGCATAGACTACTGTTGGCTCGCCTGATTTCATATAAACAACAGGAGCGTTCGTGCTGTTGCAGGTAATAATAGGAACATTTTCGCAGCCAGTGCCTTCTTGTGTACATGCTGGAATAAATGCAATGCCAAATGTTCTGGCAAGGTTTTGTGTTAATTCTCCTGTTGCAAGCGCAATATACCCCATTTCTGTTTCATTCGGATCAAATGTGAGATAAGTTTGATAAGTGTAGTTGGAAATATTATTTTTCATCAGCATTCCAAAATATGTGTTTAAGTCCCCTGTGATAATAATATCTGTCAGATTCTTTGGGCCAAAATGTAATGGAACATCATATGTATCTTCGCTGATCTGATTATAAATTTGTGTATACCAAAGGCCATCATAATACACAAAGCTGTAACTATTATAGACATACTGTGTATCTGTATCTTTTCCTGCTTCAATATTTTTTTCATGTACTTCTGATAATGTCAGTGGCTCTTGATTAAAAAACTTCGGTATAAAAAATATTGCAATTAATATTGCAATAAAAATGCCCAATGCAATAAAGAATGTTTTAGAGCTGTCCATTTTTCGCTCTTCAGAATCTTTTACTTCTGCCTTTGTTTCTTTGTTAGTATCTGGATTAGCATTTGTTCTGATCTGAATAAACTCTTCTAACTCCTGCGGTTCTTGTGGCTGTTGTGATTCTTCTCCTAAATGAAGTTCATCATTCTTTTTTGCTTCTTTTTCCATTTTCCTCTGTCTAAAAGGAAATTGGTTGGGTTTTTAACTGTTGTGAAAAAAGCCTCCGGAGGACGTTAAACCTCAGGTACAGAGTACACACTGTTTCTTTGATTGTTGAGAATAGTAGATGAGTTGAAGTATTTATGGTCTTCAATTTTTATATAGTTTGCTAATAAGAATACGAATATTCTCCAGCTTTAAGACTAAGGCCACTTTTTGAAATATTTACTCCAGATTTTGGATTAACTTGCAGAATTTCTGGAAAAATAACCCATTGTTCTTTTTTTGTTAGGAAAAATTCTTTGAAAACCCAGAGAGATCCTGCTCCAGTAATTCCTGTTTGTGTGCCAGATGCTTGAAAATATTCTACTTGGAAATATGTCATTTTACGAATTTTTCTATTTCTTGAATATATATTTTTTGACATAAAATACAAAAAAACTTTCGCAGAATCTTCTAACATCACAAATTACAATCTTTAAGTGTTCCACACAGAAAATTCAGAAAATCCAAGCAGCATATGTAACTACACAAAATTTCGCCAAACCATAAGAAACATTTAAATAGCTTCTCTCCCTACAATAGCATATGGCAACTGGCGAT
>JAHFMP010000095.1 GCA_023267795.1 Candidatus Woesearchaeota archaeon
CAGTTCCTTCAACAGCATGAAGATACTCTCTTACTTGAGTTTTCCAATCTTCGTCACTACTTCTTAAAATATCAGGAAAATCATTTTCAGAATCAGTGTAGCGAACCTTAAATTCAAGAACAACATTATCTAATCCAGCAACATAATACTCTAGTGTTATTTCAACTCTGTCAGCTTGCGTGTTGTCTTTAACTTCCACATCATTCCTATAAAATTTACGTTCTACTGGCTTCTCATAAATATACGCACCAGCTCGTTTGATTTTTTCTAAAATGACATAATCTTCTCGAACATTTTCTGGCATACTATTTATCGCACTATTAAATTCTGTTGTGTAATTCAAAGCACGATTATCTTTAATTCTTTCTAAAAGCGTTGCCATTTCTGACCCAGTACGAGAACTAATCTCTTCACTTTGTTCTAATCCCAGCTCTTCAGAAAGAGAATAGTTATCCAGTGCTGAAAGAACAATATCACTAATAGTTCTAATAAATGTGTTGACGTCCATACAGTGCAGAAAATATTACCTATTTATAAAATTTACTCTTCTGTAGTAACTATTTTAAAAAACAAAAAGAAAAATAACCGCATCAAAAACCAGTTCCTAAATCCCACACTCTTTTTGCACCAAGAACAAGTGCTACTGGAAACACAAAAGCAATAATTCCTTTTGCTGCGCCTGTGATGATGTTACCAAATCCAAGAGATGCTATTCTGGATAATTCTCCTGCTGCAAGTGCTGCCAATAACAAGATCGCTACAGTATACAATATATCTTCTGTATCTTCTTTTGCAAAATTCAGAAACCCTGCAATAAGTCCAAAAGCAAACAATGCCCAGAACATGGCAATAATAGCTATATTCTCCCATAAGTCCATCATGCCGCCAAAGACAACACCTATAACTAGAGCTAAAATCAAGCATATTGAAAAAAATGCAGTTCCTACTCGTCGTATTCCCATAATATTTCACCTCAAATAATATTTTTTGTTTTAACAGATATATAAAGTTTTGGAAAAAATGTTTTTTATTTCATCAGTATCTTTTTCAGCACAGCTTCCTTGCCTTTCCAGTTCAAGACTTCCTGCAAAACTTCTTCTAAAGTATCCACTGGAATAATTTTAATTTTTTTAATATCTTTTTCTGATATAACAATATCATGAAGATTAGATTTTGGAACAATAATGCATTTAATGCCTGCTTCAATCGCAGATTCTACTTTTGCAGTCACGCCGCCAATAGGCAATGCTTCTCCACGGACAGACAAGCTCCCTGTCATTGCATAAGTTTGCTTGACAGGAACTTCTTTTAGAGCAGAAATAATGGCGACTGCAACAGCAATGCTTGCAGAATCTCCTTCCACTCCTTCATATGTCTGCAAAAACTGCACGTAAATATCATATTTTTCCTTAATATCTTCACCAAAATATTTTTTGATAATTGCAGAAACATTTTTGACAGCTTCTTTCGCAATCTCTCCTAATTTTCCTGTTGCAATAAATTCCCCGCGTTTTCCTCCAGGGGTGACTTCTGCTTCTATAGGAAGAATAATGCCAGAGTATGAATCTCCACCTCCAATAACAGCAAGGCCATTGACACGGCCAATCTTTTCTCCTTCTGTAATAATTATTTCATATTCTTTTTTGCGTTCAATATATTTGTCAGCAAGCTGTTGTTCCAATGTTCGTGCAAGTTTTTTTGCAGCAATAACGTGCTTTCTTTCCACTATTTTTACTTTTTCTTCCACAGCAAGATCTCCTGCTGCACGAATAATACCGCCAAGGTCACGCAAGCGCAACGTGAAATGGCCTTTTCTATTTGCTCTGCGCTTTGCCTCTTCAATAATTGCTTCAACAGCCTCTTTACTGAAGTGAGGAATTTTTTTGTCTTTTGCCACTTCCTGTGCAACAAAACGAGCAATTTTGAACCTGTTTTCAGAAGTATCTGGAATTGTTTCTTTCATGTACACTTCATATCCATAGCCGCGAATTCTGCTTCGCAATGCAGGATGCATATTTTTCATTGTCTCCATATTACCTGCTGCAACAAGAATAAAATTGCATGGAACCATTTCTGTGCGCACCATTGCTCCTGCACTTCTTTCTGACTGTCCTGTAATAGGATATCTTCCTTCCTGCAATGCTGTCAATAATTCCTGCTGCGTATGAGGTTGAAGTGTTGCAATTTCATCAACAAACAACACACCCATATGTGCCTTATGAATCATGCCTGCAACAATTCTTTCATGCGCAGGAGTTCCCAAACCACCACTTTGGAACGGATCGTGAAGAACATCACCGAGCAATGCACCTGCATGTGCTCCTGTTGCATCAAAAAATGGTGCCTGTTTTTTTTGATAATTATCCACAATCACTTTTGGAATCTGAACTCGCTCATTGCCCATGCGCTTGCCAACATTCATTGCAAACACAATGCCAATAAATGCAACTGCAGTTGTAATAATAGATGCTGCAAAAATAACATCAGATATCTGGCCTGTTTTCCAGAGCCAGAAAGGAATCAATGACAGAATAAAAACAATGATAAGAAAAAGCATGTTTTGGTTTTTGAACATTGATGCACTTTCAACACGCGCACGCATTACAAGTTCTCTTCCTGTACCTCCCGGCATTGTTCTGATAAGAGGTTGATTTTCGTCATGAGGATTTGGAAATGCAACAATGTCCATTAATTTTTCTTTTGACAATAGCTCTGCCAGTGCCATGCCTAATAATGATTTTCCTGTTCCTGGCTCTCCTATTAACAATACGTGTCTTCTCTGTTCTGCAGCTTTTTTGACAATTTCAACAGCGTCATCCTGTCCAAGAACCTGATTTATTACTTTTGGATCAACAGGAATATCTTTTGTTGTTTCAAAATCTTGAACCATGATCTGAAATTAATGATAATATGTTTATAAGTTTTATGGAAGATAATTTACAATGAATAATTCCGAAATTAAATGAAATAATCTTCCACAAGTCTTAAAAACAGGCAACAATCTGTACTATCATGCTCAAAGCAGATCTGCACATTCACACAAAAGGAGACCCACAGGATATTTTTCTCAACTACACACCGCAAGATATTATCAAGCTTGCAGCAAAGCAGAAATTTGACGTACTCGCATTAACATGGCATAATAAAATATGTAACATCAAGCCATTGCAATCCTATGCAAAAAAGAAAGGAATTTTATTGCTCTCAGGCATTGAAGCAACTATTGAAGGAAAACATACACTTCTTTACAATATTAGCAATGAAGAAATGCAAAAAGTAAAAACACTTCATGACCTCTATGACATTAAGGATCATGTTGTTGTTGGTGCGCCGCATCCATTTTTCGTTCTTCCTGTTTGTTTGGGAAATAAGGTGTTTACTCACAAAAAACTTTTTGACTTCATTGAGTACTCTCATTTTTACACAGAAAAACTGAATTTGAACAGCAAAGCAGTAGCAGCAGCAGAGGCATTAAACATTCCTCTACTTGCAAATTCTGACGTGCATCATTTGGAAATGTTCGGTAAAGATTATTCAATGCTCGATACTGCGTTGTCTAAAGACGCAATCTTTGATCTGCTCAAAAAAAAAGCAACAGCAAAAAAGATTCAACCAAAAACAAAACCATATTCTTTAGGAAAATTTATTTTGAACGGAATAAGATATGCTCCCGGTGGAATATACAGAATGATCACTGGAGACAAAAAATTTGAAAAAATTCTCTAAAACTGCATCATTTTTTTTAATTTTTTGTCATCATTCTCTCTACTCATCGTGATTGATATCGTAGTTAAACGAAAAGCCGCCTGTCTCCTGAATTTTTTCCAGAACATAGCGTCGTTCAGCAAAGTATTCCTGAACATCTTCTGCATACTGATCAACAGCAAGTTCATAGACTCCGTTTGGAGCATGTCTTAGTGCAACTCTCGCACCATTATATAGTTCGTTCATATATTTGTCAGGATGCTGATCAATCTGTTCATTTCTGTAAGCATCAATCACTGAAAACTGACCTGCAGCAGTTATTGCTTCCAATACAGCCACAACATTCTCTTCTTGTTGATAGAAATTTTCTTGCCTTACAGCATGCGTTGTTGCGCAGCTTGCTGCAACAAGTGCTGGCAACACAATGTTTGTTAAGCTAATTTTTGTTTGTCTCATAGTTCTCACCTTTTTCAAATTTAAAAATAAGGGAGGGATCCACCACAGACATGCTTTATCGCAATTTTGCTAATGTTTCGATGCGCACTGCTTTCCCTCCCTCTTTTTTTTCGGCAGAACTTCTTAAGAAAACTATTTGAGAAAAAATCGTAAATTTTTCAAAGTGTATGAAATTTTTTCAGCTATTCTTTGATTTTCTGAAAAACTTGCGATTTTTAATCTTGAAATTTATATTTATTTTTTCCGCCGCTTGAAAACGTACACTTGTCCTTTTTTCTCCCCTCAATAATATGGGGAGAAAAAAGAGACAAGGAAAAGAAAAAGTTAATAGAGATAGGCGGCGGAAAAAATGTTACTCTGTTTCCTGTCGAAGCTGCAGATTTCACTCGAGAAATCGGATGGCACATAAAAGACAAAAATTAATGAATTAATAAAAAACAAACGTACGTATTAAGTCAATTGCACTA